>JBQCEF010000498.1:0-8867 GCA_051960495.1 Nocardioides sp.
GTGCGGGTGCAACCCGATCGTCGGCTCGTCGAAGACGTAGGTGACGTCGGTCAGCGAGGACCCGAGGTGCCGGATCATCTTGGTCCGCTGGGCCTCTCCCCCGGACAGCGTCCCGGAGGGACGGTCCAGCGATAGGTAGCCCAGCCCTATGCGCTCGAAGGAGTCGAGCAGGTGCTGCAGCCCGGCGACCAGGGGCGCGACCCCGGGCTCGACGACACCGCGCATCCACTCGGCGAGGTCGCTGATCTGCATCTGGCACAGCTCGGCGATGTTCTTGCCCCGGATCCTCGACGACAGGGCCTCCTGGGTCAGCCGGGTGCCCTCGCAGTCGGGACAGGTGGTGAACGTGATCGCCCGCTCGACGAAGCGGCGCACGTGCGGCTGCAGCGAGTCGACGTCCTTGGAGAGCATCGACTTCGAGATCTTGGGGATCAGGCCCTCGTAGGTGAGGTTGATCCCCTCGACCTTGATCTTGGTCGGCTCGGCGTACAGGAGCAGCTGCCGCTCCTTCTTGGTGTACGACGCGATCGGCTTGTCCATGGGCAGCCCGGCACCTTTGAAGATCCGGCCGTACCACCCGTCCATGCTGAAGCCGGGGACGGTCAGCGCGCCGTCGTCCAACGACTTCGAGTCGTCGTACAGCGCGGTCAGGTCGAAGTCGCTCACGTTGCCCATGCCCTCGCAGCGTGGGCACATGCCGCCCTGGTAGACCTCGTTGCGGACGACCCGCTTCTCCTCACGGCCGCCCTTCTCGGTCTTCATCATCCCGCTCGCGATCCGCGTCGGCACGTTGAACGCGAACGCGGTGGGCGGGCCGATGTGCGGCTGCCCCACCCGGCTGAACAGGATGCGCAGCATCGCGTTGGCGTCGGTCGCGGTGCCCACCGTGGAGCGCGGGTTGGCGCCCATGCGTTCCTGGTCCACGAGGATCGCCGTGGTCAGGCCCTCGAGCACCTCGACGTCCGGGCGCGAGAGGGACGGCATGAACCCCTGCACGAACGCGCTGTAGGTCTCGTTGATCAGCCGCTGCGACTCGGCGGCGATCGTGTCGAAGACCAGCGAGCTCTTGCCCGAGCCGGAGACCCCGGTGAACACCGTGAGCCGTCGCTTGGGCAGCTCGACCTGCACGTCCTTGAGGTTGTTCTCCCGCGCGCCGTGCACGCGGATCACGTCGTGGGTGTCAGCGAGTCGACTCATCGGCTCAGCGGACCTCCTGGATGCGGATGAGGTTGCCGGCTGGGTCACGCACCGCGCAGTCGCGCACGCCGTACGGCTGCTCGGTCGGCTCCTGGACGATCTCCACGTCGCCGGCCTGGAGCCTCTCGAAGGTGCCGTCGAGGTCTTTGGTGGCCAGCTGCAGCATCGCGTAGGTGCCCTTGGCCATCATCTCGGAGATCGTGCGGCGCTCCTCGTCGGTGATCCCGGGGTTGGCGGCCGGCGGGTCCAGCACGATCGAGGTCTCGGGCTGGTCCGGCGGACCGACCGTGATCCACCGCATGCTCCCCTGGCCGACGTCGTTGCGCACCTCGAAGCCGAGCGCGTCGCGGTAGAAGGCCAGGGAGGCCTCGGGGTCGTCGTGCGGCAGGAAGCTCGCGTTGATGGTGATGTCCATGACGCTCAGGCTAGTTGCGGCTGCGCGACCGGCGCTTCTCGATTCCTGATCGGTCTGGTGACCTGCTTCGCCACGCAGGGAAGCAGCCGGGCCGCGTCGTGCACCGCCTGCTCGCGGTAGACGCTCGGCGGCATCCCGACCAGCTCGGTGAAGCGGGTGCTGAAGGTGCCCAGCGAGCCGCAGCCGACCGCGAAGCAGACCTCGGTGACGCTGAGGTCCCCGCGCCGCAGCAGCGCCATCGCCCGCTCGATGCGCCGGGTCATCAGGTAGGAGTACGGCGACTCCCCGTACGCCGCCCGGAACTGCCGGCTCAGGTGCCCCGCCGACATGTTCACGCCGCGGGCGAGCGCCTCGACGTCGAGCGGCTGCGCGTACTCCCGGTCGATCCGGTCGCGGACCCGCCGCAGCAGGGCGAGGTCCCGCAGTCGCTGCGTCTCGGCGCTCGGGCTGGTCACGCTGTGATCGTGCCACGTCCTACCGGTCGGCGTCCGCCAGCAGCTCGTCGAGCCGCTCGTAGCCCTCGTTGACGCCGACCTCCATCCCGCTGGCCAGCATCATGTCGCGTGCCTCGATCGAGTCCACCACTGAGGTGATGGTCAGCCGGGTGCGGCCGTCGCCCAGGTCCTCCAGGACGGCGGTCTCGAGGCTGACGCCGTCGGGGAAGCCCTCGTAGGTGAACGTCTGCACCATCCGCTCGGGGAAGCGGATCTCGTGGAAGCTCCCGAAGAACGCGTGCTCGACGCCGTCGTCCCCCGAGTGGATGTAGCGGTAGCCACCGCCGGTGACGGCGTCGTAGCGCTCGATGCGCATGGTGAGGTCGCGCGGCCCGAGCCACTGCACGATCAGGTCGGGGTCGGTGTGCGCGCGGAACACCCGCTCGCGGGGGGCGTCGAACTCGCGGACGATGCGGACGACCGGAAGGTCCGGCACCGCCTCGATGGTGGTCTCGTGCTTGGTCGTGCTGCTCATGATGCTGCTCCTTGCTCTCGTGCCGTGGCGGGTCCGTCCGCTTCGGCAGGTTCGTCCATCGCGGCGAGGACCGCGTCGAGGCGCTGGTAGCGGGACTCCGCCTCGCGCCGGTACCGCTCGATCCACTTGGTCATCAGGTCGAACACCTCCGCCTCGAGGTGGCACGGGCGGCGCTGGGCGTCCCGGCTGCGACTCACCAGCCCGGCGTCCTCGAGCACCTTCAGGTGCTTGGACACCGCCTGCACGCTGACGTCGTACGGCGCGGCCAGCTCGCCCACCGTCGCGTCGCCGACGGCCAGCCGGCTCACCATGTCGCGCCGGGTCGGGTCGGCCAGCGCCGCGAACACCTTCGACAGCCGGTCCCCCGCCATCCGTCACACCACCTTCGCTTGTTCAACCTCTTGGTTGAAGAAACGCTACGCCCGGCTGCTCGACGTTGTCAACCGATTGGTTGAGGACAGTTCCGTGCCCCGGGTAACCGATCCCGCCCGCCGTCGTTTGACCTGCGTACGCCGCATCCGTCGACTTCCCGGGGGTCCCATGCACCGGCGCACCGCTGCCGCCACCGTCGCTCTCCTCGCCGCCGTCACACTGTCCGCCGGCGCGGGACGGCCCGCGCTGGCCTCCCCCGGCGACCCGGTGGACCCGCGGGCCGAGGCCCGGAACTTCGCCAAGACCCAGGAGCGGGCCGCCGACTACCTCACGCCGGAGAACCTGGCCGAGCAGGCCCAGGAAGGGCTCGGCTCCTTCGCCGGCGGCCTCGCCGAGCAGGCGGCGGACCCGGGCCGGCTGTTCCTCACCGACCTGTGCTGGTCGAAGGCGCAGGGCTGTGGCGGCGACCCGCGGCTGAACGACTGGGACGCGCGGGGCTACGGGATCTCGAAGCCGGTCCAGTTCGTCGCGCGCAACGGGTCGACGATCGCCGGGCACGTCTGGGCGACGAAGGCAGGCCCGGCGAAGCGACCCCTCGTGGTGGTGACCAACGGGTCGGTCCAGGCCAGCGAGGAGCTGTACTGGTGGGCGGTGCAGACGCTCGCCAAGTCGGGCTACACGGTGCTCACCTGGGAGCCCCAGGGTCAAGGGCGCTCGGACACGTTCGGCGAGGGCGACGACACGCTGGACGGGGTGCCGTCGCAGTCGACCGGCAACACCTTCTACGACCACACCCAGGACGCCCTGGACTTCGCGCTCTCGCGGCCGGGCACGCCGTACTGCCCGCGCCCGAGCCGCTCGGGCACCAGTCACTGCGCCAAGCAGCGGGACCGGGTCGACGCCGGCCTGGCCACGGACCACAACCCGCTGTGGCGACTGGTGGACCGGCACCGGATCGGGCTGGCCGGGCACTCGTACGGCGCCAGCGGCGTCAGCTGGGTCGGCCAGAAGGACCACCGGGTCGACGCCGTCGTGGCCTGGGACAACCTGTGCGACCCGCAGGCCGACACCGGCAACCCCGGCTCGGGCACGGCGGGCTGCCTGCCCGGCGCACCCGGCAGGGTCGCGCCTCGCGTGCCGTCACTGGGCTTGAGCGCCGACTACGGGCTCACCCCGGAGGTCAAGACCACCGAGCCCGATCCGCACGAGAAGAGCGCCGGCTCGAAGGCGTTCTCGCGCGCCGGGGTCGACACCGGCGAGCTGGTCATCCGCGGCGGCACCCACTACGAGTTCTCCTACATCCCGACCCCGACGTTCGGGGCAACCCTGCGCGGGATCGACCTCGCGGCCTGGTACACCACCGCGTGGATGGACCGCTACGTCAAGGGCGATCGC
Source organism: Nocardioides sp. (assembly GCA_051960495.1). Taxonomy (GTDB): domain Bacteria; phylum Actinomycetota; class Actinomycetes; order Propionibacteriales; family Nocardioidaceae; genus Nocardioides_B. Next base: position 4,349 of record JBQCEF010000498.1, read on the forward strand.
ACCGCGTTGCGCCGGTTGCTCAGCGACCGCTGGCGCCTCGACGGAGTCGGCGCGACCGTGGACCCCGCGGGCGACGGCAACCTGTTCAGCCGCTACTACCGCTCGCGGCTCGACCTCGGTCACACCGCTGGCCCCCGGGTGCGTTGCGAGGACCTCCGCCGCGGCTGCGCCGACCTGCGCCGGCACGACGGGCAGCCGGCGTCGTACTCCTACCTGGCGGTCGCGACCAGTCCGGACCGTTGAGCATGCGCTACGGCCGCAGCAGCACCTTGATCGCGCGGCGCTCGTCCATCGCCTTGTAGGCCTCCGCGACGTCGTCGAGCGGCAGGGTCAGGTCGAAGACGAGACCGGGGTCGATCCGGCCGTCGAGCACGCGCTCGAGCAGGTCGGGGAGGTAGGTGCGCACCGGAGCCATGCCGCCGGCCAGCCCGATGTTCTTGCCGAACATCCGCCGGATCGGCAGCTCGATGCCGTGCGGCACCCCCACGAAGCCCACCGTCGAGCCGGGCCGGGCGATCTTGAACGCGGTCTGCATCGCCGGGTCGTTGCCGACGCACTCCAGCACGGCGTCCGCGCCGACGCCGTCGGTCAGGTCGAGGATCCGCTGCTCGCCCTCCTCCCCCCGCTCCGGCACGATGTGGGTCGCACCGAAGCGCTCGGCGAGCTTCTGGCGGGGCTCGTGACGCGACATCGCGATCACCCGCTCGGCGCCGAGCTGTGAGGCGGCGAGCACGCCGCAGAGACCGACCGCGCCGTCACCGACGACGACGGCGCTGGCCCCCGGCTTCACCCCGGCCGCGACGGCAGCGTGCCAGCCCGTCGCCATCACGTCCGACAGCGTCAGCAGCGACGGGACCAGCGCCTCGTCGGGCATCCCGTCGGTCTTGACCATGGAGCCCTCGGCCTGAAACACCTTGGCGTACTCCGCCTGCCCGCCGTTGGTGAAGCCCTGGTGCCTGCAGGCGGACGTCACGCCGGCGGCGCAGTGCGGGCAGGTGTTGTCGCAGTGCACGAACGGCACGATCACGAAGTCGCCGGGCTTGAAGCTGCGGACGTCCGCGCCGACCTCCTCGACCACGCCGACGGCCTCGTGCCCGATCGGCGAGCCCGGGTCGATCGGGTTCTCGCCCCGGTAGGGCCACAGGTCCGACCCGCAGACGCAGGCGGCGGTGACCTTGATGATCGCCTCGTGCGGCTCCTCGATGCGCGGGGCCGGGCGCTCCTCGAGCCGGATGTCGCGGGGGCCGTGGATGGTGGTGACTCGCATGGGCGCAATCCTGCCACGGTGCCGGTGCGCCACCTCAGGCCGCAGTTGTCCCACGGACGCACACTGGACCCATGCGCGACGTGGTGCAGGTGACGGCGCGGGCGGCGGTGTTCGTCCTGCTCTGGCTGACCCTGCTCGACGACACCGACTACGCGTCGGACCAGGGCGGCGCCGGGCTCTTCCTCATCGGCGCCATGGTCGTCGTCGGCCTGCTCTGGGGCGTCGTCGACGGCCTGCTCGCCCGGGGCACGATCACCCGGACGTTGCTGCGGTGGGCCGCGGTGGCCCCGTTCACCGCACTGCTGCTCACGCTTGCCGGTGGGCTCGCCGACGGGGCGTGGCTCCCGCCGGTCGACCTGGCGCGGTGGGTCGCGGGTCTGGTCGCCATGCTCTACTTCACGGTGGTCCTCCCCGCGGGTCTCGGCGTCGTGCTCGGCTCGGCCGCCCAGGGCGCCCGGGCCTGACACGCCGGGACGTTTGCCACATTGCGCTATCTCATATTTGAGATACCGTCGTGGCATGACGCAGGACTACCTCGGCCGCATCGGCAGCATCATCCGCGACGCCCGCAAGCACCGGGGCTGGACCCAGACCCAGCTCGCCGAGGTGCTCAACACCAGCCAGAGCGCCGTGAACCGGATCGAGCGCGGCCACCAGAACCTCAGCCTGGAGATGATCGCGCGCATCGGCGAGGCGCTCGACTCCGAGATCGTCTCCCTCGGCGCGGGCCCGACGCACCTGCGGGTCAACGGCCCGACCGAGCTCTCCGGCAGCATCGACGTGAAGTCGTCGAATAACGCCGGCGTCGCGCTGCTGGCCGCGTCCCTGCTCAACCGCGGACGTACGACGCTGCGCCGGGTGGCCCGGATCGAGGAGGTCAACCGGCTCCTCGAGGTGCTCAACAGCATCGGCGTGCAGACCACGTGGCTCAACGAGGACAACGACCTCGAGATCGTCCCGCCGGCCCACCTCGACCTCGCCGGCATCGACGAGTTCGCCGCCCGCCGTACCCGCTCGATCATCATGTTCCTCGGCCCGCTGATGCACCGCGAGGACACCTTCGAGCTGCCCTACGCCGGCGGCTGCGACCTCGGCACCCGCACCGTCGAGCCGCACATGACCGCGCTGCGCCCCTTCGGGCTCGAGGTCAAGGCCACCGAGGGCAGCTACCACGCCACGGTCAGCCGCGCGGTCACGCCGCAGCGCCCGATCGTGCTCACCGAGCGCGGTGACACCGTCACCGAGAACGCGCTGCTCGCCGCCGCACTGAACCCGGGCGTCACGGTGATCCGCAACGCGAGCCCCAACTCCCTGGTCCAGGACCTGTGCTTCTTCCTGGAGAAGCTCGGTGTGCACATCGAGGGCGTCGGCACCACGACGCTGACCGTGCACGGCGCCGAGGACATCGACGTCGACGTCGACTACGCCCCGAGCGAGGACCCGATCGAGGCGATGTCGCTGCTCGCGGCCGCGATCGTCACCAAATCCGAGATCACTATCCGCCGGGTCCCGATCGAGTTCCTCGAGATCGAGCTGGCGCTGCTGGAGGAGATGGGCTTCAGCTACACCCGCAGCGAGGAGTACGTCGCTGCGAACGGCCAGACCCGGCTGGTGGACATCACGACGCACGTCTCCGAGCTGCACTCCCCCATCGACAAGATCCACCCGATGCCGTTCCCGGGCCTCAACATCGACAACCTGCCGTTCTTCGCCGTCATCGCCGCCACTGCCGAGGGACAGACCCTGCTGCACGACTGGGTCTACGAGAACCGGGCGATCTACCTGACCGAGCTCACCAAGCTCGGCGCCTCGGTGAAGCTGCTCGACCCGCACCGGGTGATGATCGAGGGCCCCACGCACTGGTCGGGCGCCGAGATCGTCTGCCCGCCCGCGCTGCGGCCCGCGGTGGTGATCCTGCTCGCGATGATGGCGTCCAAGGGCACGTCGGTGCTGCGCTCGGTCTACGTGATCAACCGCGGCTACGAGGACCTCGCCGAGCGGCTGAACCACCTCGGGGCGAGCATCGAGACGTTCCGCGACATCTGAGCCTGACACCGCCCCTGCCGAGGGGCGTACCGTGACTGCAGGACGCCTGCTCAGGCGTCCGCCGAAGGAGCAGTCATGGCCGACAAGTCACCGCGCCAGCACCTGTCCAAGAAGGCGGGCAAGTCCTTGAAGGAGAAGCGCGCCGAGAAGCACCTCAAGGCCGAGGCCAAGAACCAGGCGCACATCATCCCGCCCGGCAAGCACTGACGCGCCTCAGCCGAACAGCAGCTCGACGTAGGACCGCACCGCCGACGCCTTGGCAGTCGGCGGCGCCGTCATGTCCGCGGTGATCCGCGGGATCGGCTGCGTGGAGGGGCCGGAGTCGCGGTACCAGTCGTTCTCGGCCTCGGTCAGGTTCCCCAGCTCTGCACGCTCGAGGAAGATCCCGTTGCACGAGGTGCACTGGTGGACCTCCACGGTGCCCACGTGGCGCAGCGTCATCGCGGACCGGCACTTCGGACAGCTCATCTCCTCCATGCGCCCGACGGTACTCCCCGAACCCACTGGTCGCGGCCCCGCAACGCCTGAGTACGACGACCGATGCGGCGCCGCGCGTGCTTGCCCGAGGATCGGCCCATGGCGGTGGATACTGCACACGTGACGCGACCTCGCACCGGCTTCGCCTATCTCGACGCAGGCCTCGACCGGCCCGGCGCCGTGCTGGCGTTCGCGCATCGCGGAGGTGCCTTCCACCCCGAGATCGAGGGCCTGGAGAACACCCTCACCGCGTTCCAGCACGCCGTGGACCTCGGCTACACCTACCTCGAGACCGACGTGCACGCCACCCGCGACGGCGTCCTGCTGGCGTTCCACGACGCCGTGCTCGACCGGGTGACCTCCAGCACCGGCGCGATCGGCCAGCTCGGGTACGACGAGCTCGCGGACGTCGTGGTCGCGGAGCGGGAGCAGATCCCGACGCTCGCCAGCCTGCTCGAGCGGTTTCCCCGGGCGAGGTTCAACATCGACATCAAGTCCGACGCCGCGGTCCGGCCGCTCGCCGAGCTGATCCGCCGCACCGGGAGCCACGACCGGGTGTGCATCGGCTCCTTCAACGACCGACGGATGAAGTCGTTCCGCGCCGCGATGGACCGCGCCGTGGCCACCGCGCACGGCCCGGCGGCCGTCGTCGCCGCCAGGTTCGCGCCGCTGGGACGACTGGCCGCTCGGGTGGCGGGGCTGCCGGGCGCCGCCTTCCAGGTGCCGCAC
>JBQCEF010000499.1:0-7489 GCA_051960495.1 Nocardioides sp.
CCTTGCCTGAGTCGTGGCCGGCAGGCTACCCGTTGGGAGCCTGCGGGCATGACCGACGTCACAGAGGACAGCACAGGCACCGCGGACACCGACCCGGCCGAGGCCCCGCACGGCGGCCAGCACGCCGTGGCGGTCGCCGCGGCCCACGGCGTGGACACGCTGTTCACGCTCTCGGGGGCGCACGTGTTCCCGATGTACGACGGGGCGGTGCACGCCGACCCGCCGATGCGGATCCTCGACGTACGCCACGAGCAGACCGCCGTGTTCGCCGCCGAGGCGCTCGGCAAGCTGACCCGCGTGCCGGGCCTGGCCGTGCTGACCGCGGGGCCGGGCGTCACCAACGGGGTCAGCCCGATCACCCAGGCCTCGTTCAGCGGGTCGCCGCTGGTGGTGATCGGCGGCCGGGCGCCGGCGAACCGGAGGGGCATGGGCAGCCTGCAGGAGTTCGACCACCCGCCGCTGCTGGCTCCCGTGACCAAGCTGGCGCGCACGGTCCACGAGGTCGGCGCCATCCCGACCGCGGTGGACGAGGCGTTCACGGTCGCCGGCTCCTCGCACCGCGGGCCGACGTTCCTGGACGTGCCGATGGACCAGTTCTTCGACAAGGCGGCCGTGGACCGGCCCGCTGTGGCTCCGCGCCGGCGCATCGAGCCCGACCCGGACGCCCTGGCCGAGGTCGGCGCGCTGCTCGCCGAGGCCCACCGCCCGGTCCTCGTGCTCGGCACGGACGTCTGGGCCGACGGCGCCGAGGAGGCCGCGCTGCGGTTCGTCGAGGCGGTGGGCGTCCCGGTCGTCACCAACGGCATGGGCCGCGGCGTCGTCCCCGGCGGTCACCCGTTGCTGGTCACGAAGGCCCGCCGCAAGGCGCTCGGCACCTGCGACCTGGCGATCGTGGTCGGTACCCCGCTGGACTTCCGGCTCGGCTACGGCGTCTTCGGCGGCAAGGACGGCGCGCCCGCGGCCAAGGTGGTCCACCTGGCCGACTCCCCCGCGCAGATCTCCGGGCACGCCGAGCTCGCCACCTCCGCCGCCGGTGACCTCACGATGGTCATCGACGGGGTGCAGGCCGCGGTCGAGCAGCAGATCCGCAAGCCCGACTGGAGCGCCTGGGTCACCGACCTGCAGGCCGACGTCGCCGCGGCCACCGAGAGCGACAACGCGCTCCTGCGCAGCGAGGCGGACCCGATCCACCCGGCGCGCATCTACGGCGAGCTGGTCCCCCGGCTCGAGGAGGACGCCGTGGTGATCGGCGACGGCGGCGACTTCGTGTCGTTCGCCGGCAAGTACGTCGAGCCGAAGCGGCCCGGTGGCTGGCTGGACCCCGGGCCCTACGGCTGCCTCGGCGCCGGGATGGGCGCCGCCATCGCTGCCCGGCTGGCCCGGCCGTCCTCGCAGGTCGTGCTGCTCCTCGGCGACGGCGCGGCCGGCATGTCGCTGATGGACGTCGACACGCTGGTGCGCCACGACCTGCCCGTCGTCATCATCTGCGGCAACAACTCCGCCTGGGGGCTGGAGAAGCAGCCGATGCAGATGCTCTACGGCTACGACGTCGCCGCCGACCTGGCGCCGCGGACCCGCTACGACGAGGTGGTCACCGCGCTCGGCGGTGGCGGCGAGATGGTCACCGACCCGACCCAGATCGGCCCGGCGATCGACCGCGCGTTCGCGTCGAACAAGCCCTACCTGGTCAACGTGATCACCGACGTCGACGCGCCCTACCCGCGCAACACGTTCGGCGTCTGACGCCGACCCGGCGCCTCCTCACGCCCGGAACCGCCGACCCGGAGCCTCCTCACAGCCGCGCGAGGAAGCGCTCCCGGTCGACCACGACGCGGGTGACCTCCCCGTGCCCGACGACGCGGCCGTCGGCGTGCTCGGCGACGACCTCGAACCGGACCAGCCGGCCGTCGGTGTGCACGACGGTTGCGCTCACCCGCACCTGGGCACCCACCGGGCTGGCCGCCACGTGCTCGAGCTGCACCCGGGTGCCGACGCTGGTGCGCTCGGGGGGCAGCGCCGAGGCGATCGCCGCGCACGTCGCCTGCTCGGCCCAGGCCAGGAGCCGGGGCGTGCCGAGCACGCGGAGGTCGCCCGACCCGAGCGCCTCCGCGGTGTCGTGCTCGGTGACGGTGTGCTCGTGGGTCGCGCTCTGGCCGGTGCTCAGCTCGTCCATGGCCCCATCCTGCCCGCCCCGGGAACGACGAAGGACCCCGGCCCGGAGGCTCGAGGTCCTTCTGTGCTGCGCGTGACGCGCAAGAAACGCCGGATCAGGCGTTGGGGCGCTTACCGTGGTTGGCGCCCTTCTTCTTGCGGGCGCGGCGCTTGCGGCCGGTCTTACCCATGGTGTCCTCCTCAACGCTGACAGTCATCGACCCCTGCCGTGGCAAGGGGTCGTCCACCATTGTCGCAGGTGGGACGGCGCCCGGCCAATCGGGGCCGGGCGGGGCCTACTCGAACCGGATGTCGGTGGTGGTGATGTCGACCCGGACCTGCTGCAGCCGCAGCAGCACCTTGTCCCGCAGGCCCTCCGGGGCGTGCTCGGAGCAGGACCGCTGGACCAGCGACTTCACGGTGCGCTCGAGGTCGTACTTCTGCAGGCACGGCCCGCACTCGTCGAGGTGCTGCTCGATCTCCGCGCAGTCGGCGTCAGCGAGCTCGTGGTCGATGAAGAAGAACATCCGCTCGAGCACTTCCGAGCAGTCGGTGTCGTGGTGGTTGCCGCAGCTCATGACCCGGCCCCCTTCGTCGTACCGGCTCCCGCGACGCTCAGGCCGCGGTCACGTGCATAGTCCGAGAGCAGCTCGCGCAGCTGGCGCCGACCACGGTGCAGCCGCGACATCACGGTGCCGATGGGCGTGTCCATGATCTCCGCGATCTCCTTGTAGGGGAAACCCTCCACGTCGGCGAGGTAGACCGCGAGCCGGAAGTCCTCGGGGAGCTGCTGGAGCGCGTCCTTGACGTCGCTGTCCGGCAGGCCCTCGAGCGCCTCGGTCTCGGCCGACTTCAGCCCGGAGGAGGTGTGCGACTCGGCGCGCGCGAGCTGCCAGTCCTCGACGTCCTCGCTCATCGACTGCTGCGGCTCGCGCTGCTTCTTGCGGTAGGTGTTGATGAAGGTGTTCGTCAGGATCCGGTAGAGCCAGGCCTTGAGGTTCGTGCCCGGCTTGAACTGGTGGAACGCGGCGTACGCCTTGGCGAACGTCTCCTGCACCAGGTCCTCGGCGTCCTGCGGGTTGCGGGTCATCCGCATCGCCGCGGAGTAGAGCTGGTCGAGGAAGGGCATGGCGTCGCGCTCGAACCGTGCCGAGCGCTGCGCGTCGGTCTCCGTCGCCGGATCCGGGGTCTGCTGGTCAGTCATCGCCTCCCAGCCTACCGGGAGCGTGGGGTAGGACCCCCGCTCGCACGGTGCCTCGCCACGGTCACAGGTGATGGTGCCGCCCACTCGCTGCTCCTTCGCCGCCTCGTCACATCTCCTGGCAGGAGGCAGAACACGCTAGGGCAGGTTTCGATTCCCGACGACCTCGCGGACGATCCACTCCAGGGCCGCCTCGACGATGATCGCCAGCGCGTCCTCCTGCGTGACGTCGCCTCGCTTGGGCACCTTGAAGGCGTGATCGGCCCCCGGCACGACGGTCAGGTCGTGATCGGGCGGGAACTCCTCGGGCGTGCCGAACGGGTCGCGCTCCCCCTGCACGACCAGCACCGGGACCTCGACCGCCTCCAGCTCCTCGAGCCGGGAGCGCTCGGGCCGGCCCGGGGGATGCAGCGGGAACGCCAGGGCCAGGCACCCGGCCGCGCCGAGCTCCTTGGCGGTGCGTGCCGCGGAACGAGCCCCGGCGCTGCGGCCGCCCGCGACCAGGGGCGTGCGGACCCGGAGCTTGTCGGCGGCGGCGACGAAACAGGCGTCGAGGATCTCCGGACGCGGCGCGATCTTCTTGCCCGCCACGTGCCACGGCTGCTCGACGCGGACCACGGAGATCCCGTGGCGTGGCAGCCCCTGGGCGAGCGCCACGAGGTCGCGCGAGTCCACGCCACCGCCGGCGCCGTGGCCGAGCAGCAGCGTGGCCACCGGCGTGCGCGAGCGGTCCTTGTGCAGCCGGGCCTCCCCGTGCGGGGTCGCGACGGTGCTGACCTGCGTGGTCACGGGTGGTCCTCCGCCTCGGGCTCGTCGTCGGCGCGCTCGGGCGGCTCCGTCGGCAGCGGGTCGAGCAGCTGCGCGCCGTTGTTGCGCACGCTGTTGACCTCCGTGGAGACCGGGTAGGCCTCGAGCCGGCCGGGGGCGGCGGGCACCAGCAGCGACCGGAGCTGCGCGGGGTCGGAGACGGTCGGGTCGAGCCATGCCGCGTAACGGTCGGGCTCCACGAGCAGCGGCATCCGGTCGTGGATGTGCCCGACGGCGTCCTCGGCGGTCGTGGTCAGCACCGTGCAGGTCCACCGGAACCGGTCGGGGTCGTCCTCGTCACGGGTGGGGTCACGCCAGATCTCGTAGAGCCCGGCCATCGCCATCACGCTCCCGTCGGCGGGATGGATGAAGAACGGCTGCTTCAGCGGCTTGCCGGCCTTGGTCTTCAGCTCGGTCGGGTACCACTCGTAGTAGCCGTCGGCCGGCAGCAGGCACCGCCGGGACGCGAACGCCTTGCGGTAGGCCGGCTTCTCGTGGACGGTCTCCATGCGCGCGTTGATCATCCGGTTGCCGATGGCGGGGTCCTTCGCCCAGAACGGCACCAGGCCCCAGCTGAGCACGCGCAGCTGCCGCTGGGGCGCGGTCGGCTCGTCGGCGTGGTCATCCCCCTCGGACGACCGGGGCGGCCGCTCGACGACGGCGTAGACCGGCTTGGTGGGCGCCACGTTGTAGTCGGGCGCGAGCGCTTCCTTGACCTCGACCTTGTCGATCTCGAACTCCTCGACGAGGTCCTCGGGACGGCGGCTCGAGGCGTAGCGACCACACATGAACCACAGGCTAGCCGTCGCGGCAGACACTGCCGCGGCACGACGTACGACGGGTCAGCGGGCGAGCTCGTCGAGCAGCCGCGAGGCCGAGTCCGGCGACGCCGGCAGCCCCTCGATCCAGACCCGGACGTCGGACGGGCCGAGGTCGAGGTCCTCGAGGTACTCCGTGAGCGTGGCGACCGAGGTGCCGAGGTCCGCGCTGCGGTTCACCAGGGCGACGGCCCGGTTCAGCCCGAGCCGGCCGATCGTCTCGCCGCCGGAGAAGACCGTGCGGATGGCCTCCGCCACCTGGCACAGCCGCAGGGCGCGCGTGAAGTGGTGCTCGAGGATCGCCTCGACACCGCGCGAGCGCAGCGCCACGACCACGAGCGCGTGGCTGTTCTGCACGCTGACCTCGGTCAGGTCCGCGTCGCGGTAGACCTCGGCGAGGCGGGTGCGCACGTGCGCCAGGCTGGTCAGCCCGGTGAGCGGGTCCTCGCAGGACAGGTCGTGGAGGTACTCCAGGGTCGCCTCGCTCCAGGCCACCGACAGCGCCTCGGTGGCGTCGAAGTCGGGCGGCGTGCCCCGGACGAGCTCGTACGTCGTACGCAGCCCGGACAATGCCTCTCCCAGGGCGGCACCGTCACGGGCTACGTCACCCCCCACGACGCTGCAGGCCGCGATGACGTCCCCCTCAGACGCCAGGGCCTCCCCCACGGCCTCGAACCGCATCGGCAGCTGCTGACGAAGCGATTCGGACAGCTCCCCACCCCGGGTCTGCGGGGCCTCGGACTTGCGACGGGTGAACGCAGTGAAGCCGGCCACGGCCCACACCTCCACTCAGTCGCCGGACACCCCCTCAAGCGTCCGTCCACGGCCTTGCAGGAATGAAACGGGCGAGTTGAGGAGTCATGACGCGGTTTCGGCGAATTTTTTTCCTGCGTCGCGGACTTTGCGGCGTTGGTCAAGATTGTCCGTCCGGGTCCCGCGGCGGGCCCGATGGCACTACCGTGGTGCGGAGGAGTATCCACGTGCGCCCGCGACCGTGCCGGCGCCCGCCCCGAGCTCCGAAGTGAAGAGGCCATGACCGACCTGCTGCACGATGTCGACGCACCCAGCGACGCCGAGCTGATCTCGCGCGTGCGCGGTGGCGACGTCGCTGCCTACGGGGACCTCTTCTCCCGGCACGTCGACGCCGCCAAGCGGCTGGCCCGGCAGCTCGTCCGCGGCCCCGATGCCGACGACCTGGTCTCCGACGCGTTCGCGAAGGTGCTCTCGGTGCTGCAGGGCGGCGGCGGCCCGGACGTGGCGTTCCGCGCCTACCTGCTCACCGCCGTACGACGCCTCCACGTCGACAAGATCCGCTCCGGGGCACGCCTGCAGACCTCCGACGACATGGAGGCCTTCGACGCGGGCGTGCCGTTCCAGGACACCGCCGTAGCCGCCTTCGAGAGCGGCGCCGCCGCCAAGGCGTTCGCGAGCCTGCCGGAGCGCTGGCAGCTCGTGCTGTGGCACCTCGAGGTCGAGGGGCAGAAGCCCGCCGACATCGCGCCGCTGCTGGGGATGAGCGCGAACTCCGTCTCCGCGCTCGCCTATCGCGCCCGCGAGGGACAGCGCCAGGCGTTCCTCACCATGCACCTCAACGACATCTCCGAGACTGACTGCCGCTGGGTCAACGAGCACCTCGGCGCCTACGTGCGCAACGGTCTCGCCAAGCGCGACAGCGTGAAGGTCCGCGCGCACCTCGACGACTGCCGCCGGTGCACGGCGATGTACCTCGAGCTGACCGAGGTCAACTCCAACCTCGCCGGGATCATCGCCCCGCTGCTGCTGGGCGCCGCCGCGACGGGCTACCTCGCCTCCGCGGGGAGCGCGGCGGGCGGGTTCGGCCTCACCGCAGTCTTCGGCCGGGTCCGTGACCTGGTCTCCGCGAACGCCGGGGTGGCCACGGCCGGCGCGGTGGCCGCCGGGGTAGCTGCGGCCGCGACGGCAGGCATCCTGCTGCTGCCCAGCAGCTCCCCGGACGTCGTGGCGGGCGCGGACCGCCCCGCCCAGACCGTGTCGACGCCGCCTGCTGGCACCGGAGGCGGTGACAAGCCGGCCGGCGACAAGAAGGACCGGAAGCCGTCGTCGGAGAAGACGACGGCCGGACCGGCCACGCTGCTGCCCTCGGAGCTGCCGAGCGTCTCCGACTCCCCCGCCCCGGTCGTCGCGTTCGACCAGGGCACCACCACGACGGGCGACGGCACCGCCACAGCTGACGGCACGGGCGGTGGCACGGCGCCTGGCGACACCTCGAACCCGCCGGGCGACCAGACCTCCTCGCCCACCGATCCCACTGAGCCTGCCCCCACTGAGCCTGCGCCCACCGAGCCGGCACCCACTCAGCCCACGGAACCGGCACCAACTCAGCCCACGGAACCCGCGCCGACGCAACCCACGCAGCCGGCGCCCACCGAGACCACCGCTCCGCCGCCCCCGGCCGAACCGCCTCCGCCGCCGACCGAGCCGCCGCCGGTCACCTATACCTTGCAGGTCAACGGTTCGCGCATCGAGAACGGTC
>JBQCEF010000500.1:0-3302 GCA_051960495.1 Nocardioides sp.
CTCGACCTTGGCGCGCTCATCGCGGGGGCCAAGTTCCGTGGTGAGTTCGAGGAGCGCCTGAAGGCCGTCCTGAAGGAGATCAAGGACTCCGAGGGTCAGGTCATCCTGTTCATCGACGAGCTGCACACCGTCGTCGGGGCCGGCGCGGGCGGCGACTCCGCCATGGACGCCGGCAACATGCTCAAGCCGATGCTGGCCCGCGGTGAGCTGCGGATGATCGGCGCGACCACCCTCGACGAGTACCGCGAGCGGATCGAGAAGGACCCCGCGCTCGAGCGCAGGTTCCAGCAGGTGTTCGTGGGGGAGCCGTCCGTGGAGGACACCGTGGCGATCCTGCGCGGCCTGCAGGAGAAGTACGAGGCGCACCACGGGGTGAAGATCACCGACCAGGCGCTGGTCGCGGCCGCGATGCTGTCCGACCGCTACATCTCCGGGCGGCAGCTGCCCGACAAGGCGATCGACCTCGTGGACGAGGCCGCCTCGCGGCTGCGGATGGAGATCGAGTCCTCCCCGGAGGAGGTCGACCAGCTCCGCCGTGCCGTGGACCGGATGAAGATGGAGCAGCTCGCGCTCGAGCGGGAGACCGACGAGGCGTCCAAGGACCGGCTCGAGAAGCTGCGTGCCGACCTCGCCGACCGCGAGGAGGAGCTGCGCGGCCTCGAGGCCCGGTGGGAGCGCGAGAAGGCGGCCCTCGAGGGGTCCGGCGAGCTGCGCAAGCAGATCGACCAGCTGCGGATGGAGGCCGACCGCTTCCAGCGTGAGGGCGACCTCGCGAAGGCGTCGGAGATCCTCTACGGCCGGATCCCCGAGCTCGAGAAGCAGATCGCGGAGGCCGAGCGCGCCGAGACCGAGGTCGCCGAGGACCCGATGGTCCGCGAGTCCGTCGGGCCCGAGGAGATCGCCGACGTGGTCGAGGCCTGGACCGGCATTCCGACCGGCCGGCTGCTCGAGGGCGAGACCGCCAAGCTGCTGCACATGGAGGACGTGATCGGCGAGCGGCTGATCGGCCAGAAGTCCGCGGTCGCCGCGGTCTCCGACGCCGTACGACGCTCCCGCGCCGGGATCGCCGACCCCGACCGGCCGACCGGCTCGTTCCTGTTCCTCGGCCCCACCGGCGTCGGCAAGACCGAGCTGGCCAAGTCGCTGGCCGACTTCCTGTTCGACGACGAGCGGGCGATCGTGCGGATCGACATGAGCGAGTACAGCGAGAAGCACTCGGTGGCCCGGCTCGTCGGCGCGCCCCCCGGCTACGTCGGCTATGAGGAGGGCGGCCAGCTCACCGAGGCGGTCCGGCGGCGCCCCTACAGCGTCGTACTCCTCGACGAGGTCGAGAAGGCGCACCCGGAGGTCTTCGACATCCTGCTCCAGGTGCTCGACGACGGCCGGCTCACCGACGGCCAGGGCCGCACGGTCGACTTCCGCAACGTCGTGCTGATCCTCACCTCGAACCTCGGGTCGCACTACCTCGTCGACCCGCTGCTCGACGAGGAGAAGAAGCGCGACTCGGTGATGACGGTGGTGCGGCAGTCGTTCAAGCCGGAGTTCCTCAACCGGCTCGACGAGATCGTGATGTTCGACGCCCTGACCCAGGACGAGCTGTCCCACATCGTCGAGCTGCAGATCGCCGAGCTCGGCCGCCGGCTCGCGGTGCGCCGGATCACCGTCGAGGTCAGCGAGGCCGCGCACGCGTGGCTGGCCAGGACCGGGTTCGACCCGCTCTACGGCGCCCGGCCGCTGCGCCGGCTGGTGCAGACCGCGATCGGCGACCCGCTCGCGCGGCTGCTGCTCTCCGGCGAGGTGCTCGACGGCAGCACGGTCGAGGTCGACGTCGACCCCGCGGGCGACGGACTCACCCTGACCCCCGCCGCCGCCACCGCATGACCGCCACAACCCGATTCGTCCGCGGATCCGAGCCGTCCCCGCGCGGGAGGACCACGGACGAATCGGGGTTGGCCGCCATGGTGGAATTGACCTCATGAGCGAGCAGAAAGCCCCGCCCCGTCCGCGCCAGGTCACCACGGCCGGCGTGATGGGCGTCGTCGGCAGCGCGCTCGTCGTGCTGTCGCTGTTCGACGCGCTTCAGCGGCTCCGCTCGGTGGAGACCCGCGAGGCCGTCGACACGTTCCTCGCCGAGCCGCCCGGCGACGGGCTGGGCGTGAGCACCGGCTGGGTGCTCGACGCGATGCACGTGGTGCTGCTGTTCAGCGGCGCGCTGGCCGCCGTCGCGGCGGTGCTCGCGGTCTACGTGTTCCAGCGCCACCGTGGCGCCCGGATCGGGTTCAGCATCGCCGCCGCGCTGCTCCTGCTCACCTCGCCGTTCTCCGGCGGCGCGCTCGCGATGGTGGTGGCGTTCGCGGCGGCGATGCTGTGGAGCCGCCCCGCCCGCGACTGGTTCGCCGGCCGGGAGCCGGCCCCCGCCCTGGCGACCTCGGGCGACCGCCCGGACCAGCGCGATCGCCCGGACCAGCGCCGTGACGAGGACCGGCGGCCCGACCCCTGGCAGCCGCCGCCGGCCCGGTCCGAGCAGCAGCAGCCCGGGATGCAGGCGCCGCCGACGGGCGGGTCGGCCGGCCACACCGGCCCCGTCGCGTCGGTCTCCGGCGAGGACCGGCCGCCGGCCGCGTCGTACCCGTTCGGCAGCCGCCCCGACCCGCACTGGGCGCCCCCGGCCTTCGGCCAGCAGCCCGCTGCCCCCGCGTGGGCCGGCGGCACCTACCGCGACCCGGACCGACGTCCGGCGACCGTGGCGATCGCCGCCGCGACGACCTGGTTCTTCGCCGGCGTGGCCGCGCTGATGTTCGTGCTCGTCGTGCTGATGCTGATGTTCGCCCAGGACACGCTCGTCGAGGCGATGCGCGCCGACGCCCGGTTCGACGACCTCAACGTCTCCGTCGACGACCTGCTCGCCGCCGTCTGGGTGGTCAGTGCCATCGCCGTGTTCTGGTCGGTCGCCGCCCTGGTGCTCGCGTTCCTGGCCTTCCGGCGGCTCGCCTGGGCGCGGATCCTACTGGCGGTGTCGGCGGGCATGACCTGCCTGGTCAGCCTGCTGGCGTTCCCCGCCGGCCTGCTGATGCTGCTGCCCGCGGGTGCTGTGCTCGTGCTGCTGTTCACCGGCGGCGCCAACGACTGGTACGCCCGGCGTTCGCGGCCGGTGCCTCCGCCGAGCGGCCCGTACGGCGGCAGCGGTGCCGGCGGCGCGTCGTACCCCGGCCCGCAGCAGCCGACCCAGCTGCAGCCGACCCAGCAGCAGCCGACCCAGCAACCGCCGACCCAGCAACCGCCGACCCAGCAACCGCCGACCC
>JBQCEF010000501.1:0-9519 GCA_051960495.1 Nocardioides sp.
GCCTCGTCCGCGACCACGTGCCCGAGGCTCGGGGTGCGCTCGACCAGGTCAGCGGCCTCGTCGATCAGCACCGCGTCGGCCAGCGACCAGTGCGCCGACGCCGGGCTCTTCGGCGGCTTCGGCCAGAGCAGCGCCGCCTGCTCCTCCTCGGTGAGCACGTCGTCCGCCGCCTCCGCCAGGTACGACGGATCGCCGAGCAGCCGCAGCACCAGCCGGGCCGGGTCGACGGCGGGCCAGACCTGGTCGACGTACTGCTTCACCGGCCGGCTGCGCGCCACCGCGTCCTGCACCCGGTCGTCGGGGGAGTCCCCGGCGATCTCCATCTTCACCAGGATCGCGTGCGCCAGCCGCTGCGCGAGCATCCCGCGGGCCGCGCCGTACCGGACGCCGCGGGCGCGCAGCTCCGCGACGACCTCCTCGACCTCGTACGGCGCGAGCCGCCAGCGCCGGGCGCCGCGCGGGACGACGAGGCCGTCGGCCGGCACCTGCACCAGCGCCCACAGCGAGCGGTGCACCACCGCGGCCATCCGGGCGTCGCCCTTGAGCGTGGCGATCTCGGCGGGGTCGGTGCCGCGGACGACGTACTTCGCGTTCAGCCGGGCCAGCGTCTTGCCGACCAGCTCCTCGATCGTGGACTGCTGCGCGTCGATCTCGCCGAGCGCCGGCAGCACGTCGCCGATGTACCGCAGGAACGAGCTGTTCGGGCCGACCACCAGCACGCCCTGCCGGGACAGCTGGTCGCGGTGCGTGTACAGCAGGTACGCCGCGCGGTGCAGCCCGACGGCGGTCTTCCCGGTGCCCGGGGCGCCCTGCACGCACACCGACTGCTCGAGCTCGGCGCGCACGATCAGGTCCTGCTCGGGCTGGATCGTCGCCACGATGTCGCGCATCGGGCCGACGCGGGGCCGCTCGATCTCGGCCTCCAGGATGGTGCTGTGCTCGGTGGTCCGTCCGGCGAGCAGCTCCTCGTCCTCGTAGGCGGTGAGCTCGCCGTGGGAGAACCCGAACCGGCGGCGAAGCTCGACGCCCATCGGCTCGGCCTTGCTCGCGCGGTAGAACGGCAGGCTGATGCGGGCCCGCCAGTCGACCACCATCGGGTCGCCGACCTCGTCGCTGACGTGGCGCCGGCCGATGTAGAACCGCTCGCCGCGCGCGTCCTCGTGGGCGGCGTCGTAGTCGAGGCGCCCGAAGAACAGCGGCACGGTCGGGTCGTCGGCGAGCGCCTTCATCCGGCGGAAGATGGCCGACTCGAGGAACTGCTGGCTGACCCAGTCGCCGGCGGCGGAGGAGTCGAGGGAGGCGGTGCGGTCCCGCATCCGGGCGAGCGCCGTGCGGGACTCGGCGAGGTGGCGGCGCTCGGTGTCGAGGTCGGGGTCGCCGGTGGGCGCTGGCGCCGCGGTCGTCGCGGCGGGCGCCGGATCAGGAGGGTGGTCGGTGGACATGGCGGGACCTCCGAGGCGATCGGCGGGTCGGTGGGAGCCCGGCGACGTTACCAGCGGCGTCGTACGCCGTCACCGGGTTTTCGCCGGTCGTCCGCCGGTGCCGCGACTACTCCTCGCCGCTGGGCTGGCGGAACTGGGCGCCTCGCCGCTCGCCCTCGACGTCGCCGGAGAAGAGCCGCTGGCTCTGGTCGTCCTCACCACCCGTGGCTCGCGGGGCGTGCCGTCGGGCCTCGACGAGCTCCACGCGCTGACGCGGCAGGCCTTCGGCGTCCTGCTCGCGGAGCCACGCGACCAGCCGCTCGCGGACCAGGCACCGCAGGTCCCACAGGTCGCCGGCGTCGTGCGCGCTCACGAGGACCCGCGCGCGGACCAAGCCGCCGGTCGCCTCGGTGACCTGCAGGACCTTGGTGCGTTCGTCCCACAGGTCGGTTCCGGCGAGGATGCGGTCGAGCTCGTCGCGCATCGCGGCCAGGTCGGTGCGCCAGTCGACGTCGACCTCGACCCCGCCGAGCAGCTCCGAGCTGCTCCGCGTCCAGTTCTCGAAGGGGGTGCGGGTGAAGTACGTCGTGGGCAGGACCAGGCGGCGGTCGTCCCAGACCCGCACCACCACGTAGCTGAGCGTGATCTCCTCGATCCGGCCCCACTCCTGCTCGACGACCACGATGTCGTCGAGCCGGAGCGCGTCGCTGAACGCGATCTGCAGCCCGGCCACCACGTTGCCGAGCGTGGGCTGGGCGGCCACGGCGGCGATGATGCTGACCACGCCGGCGGAGGCGAGCACGCTGGCGCCGACGGCCTGGACCCCGGGGAGGCTCAGCAGGGCCATGCCGAGGGCCAGCACGACGACGACCACCACCGTGAGGCGCCGTACGAGCAGCACCTGCGTGCGCGCCCGGCGGGCGGCGCGGTTGTCGGCGACGTCCACCCGGTAGCGCCGCAGGCCCAGGTCCTCGAGGAACAGCAGCACGGCGGCGAGCAGCCACGCCCCGAAGCCGATCACCGTGATACGCAGCACCAGGCGCAGGCCGTCCCACCAACCGGCCGGGACGTCCGCGGGCCAGGTCGTGCTCACCACCCCGGCCACCGTCGCCACCATCACGAACCAGCGGAAGGGCCGGCGCGTGTGGTTCACCAGCGAGGTCGCGGTGAGCCAGCGCCGGGCGAGTGCTCGTGCCAGAAGGTGGACCACCACCAGCAGGACGAGCGCAGCCGCGACGGCGCTGCCGAGGGTGATCGCGAACTCGGTCCAGGTGGCGGTCATGGCGCCCATGCTGCCGCACCGTCCGGGTGTCGTTCCGGCCGGCTGCTCAGCCCGGCGACGCGGCTCCGGGCTGCACGAACCCGGTCTCGTAGGCGAGCACCGCCGCCTGCACCCGGTCCCGCAGGCCGAGCTTGTCCAGCACGCGGGCCACGTGGGTCTTCACGGTCGCCTCCCCGATGAAGAGCACGCCGGCGATCTCGGCGTTGGACAGGCCGCGGGCCACCAGCGCCAGGACGTCGCGCTCGCGCGCGCTGAGCGGTTCCAGCGCCTCCGGCACCCCGGTCGCCGGCGGGGGCATCGTGACGAACCGCTCGACCAGGCGCCGGGTGACCGCCGGTGCCAGCATCTGGTCGCCACGGGCCACGGTCCGTACGGCGTGGACGAGCTCGTCGCGGCCGACGTCCTTGAGCAGGAACCCGCTGGCCCCGGCCCGCATGGCGGCGTAGACGTACTCGTCGAGGTCGAAGGTCGTGAGGATCAGCACCCGCGCGGGGCTGCCGGCTTCGACGAGCCGGCGGGTGGCCTCGACGCCGTCCATGGCGGGCATCCGCACGTCCATCAGGACCACGTCCGGGGCGAGCTCGCTCACCGCGCGCAGGCAGGCCGCGCCGTCCGCGGCCTCGCCGACGACGTCGAGGTCGGGCTCGAGGTCGAGGATCAGCTTGAAGCCGGTGCGCACCAGCTGCTGGTCGTCGACCAGCATCACCCGGGTCATGCACCCTCCCCGAGCGGGAGTACGGCGTGCACGGCGAAGCCGCCGCCGGACCGTGGTCCGGTCGTCACCGTCCCGCCGCAGGCGTGGGCCCGCTCCCGGATGCCGATCAGACCGTGCCCGCCACCCGACGCCGTGGCCGGCGGCCGGCTCGGCTGGTCGTTGACCACGCTGAGGCGGACCTGGCTGGGCGCGTAGTCGACCTCGACCTGCGTGGCCGCCGGCCCGGCATGCTTGAGCACGTTGGTCAGCGCCTCCTGGATGATGCGGAACGCCGAGCGGTCGACCCCGGCGGGCAGCGGCCTGGCGGTGCCGCGCACGACGGTTCGCACCGGGAGGCCTGCCGCGCGGACCGACTCGAGCAGCGAGTCGAGCTCGCTCAGCCCGACGCCCGGGCGAGCGGAGTCCTCGTCCTCGTCGGTGCGCAGCAGCGCGAGCATCCGCCGCATCTCGTCCAGCGCCTCGCGGGCGGACAGCTTGATCGCCGCGACCGGCTCACGCGCCAACGCAGGCTGGCGCTCGAGCGCTGCCTCGGCGGCGTTGGCCTGCACGGAGATCACGCTGAGTGCGTGCGCGACGACGTCGTGCAGCTCGCGGGCGATGCGCACCCGCTCCTCCGCGACGGCGTGCTGCGCGACGAGCTCGGCGTTCAGCTCAGCGAGTGCGGCGCGTTCCTGCCACCGGCGCACGGCACGCCCTAGCAGCCACAGCCCGCCGAAGACCACCGTGAAGAAGAGGTAGTCCGAGCCCTGGTCCTGCCACTCCTGCAGCCACAGCCCGGCGAGCAGCACGCCCCCGCCGACCGCGGCCCGGCCCTCGGAGCAGAACCGCGCGACGGAGTAGTCGACCAGGAGCAGCACCGCGAACGAGTAGACCGTCCCGGGGGAGTCCGCGAGCGCCGCCTGCACCTCGCCGGCCAGGGTCACGACGACCACCACGGCCAGCGGGGCCCGGCGCCGCCAGATCGTGGCGACGGCCATCACGACCGCCACCGGCACGGTCAGCGCCAGCGGGCCCTCGGGCGGCCGCACCTCGAGCGTCGTACCGACGCCGACGAGCAGGAGGAGCGCGCCGACCACGAGGTCCGGCACGGGGAGGCCCGCGACCTGTCCCTCGCTCCAGGCGCGCACCGTCCCCCTCATGACCTCAGATCGTAGGCCGACCGGGCGCCGCCGCGGGTCACTCCGGCGGATGACCGGGGTCCGCCTGCCGGGGGAGCGCGATCGACCGCTCGGTGGTCGCCGCGGACGCGTGTCGGCGCCGAGCATCGACGACGACAGCCGTTCGTCGACCCTTCCGAGGAGCACCCATGCAGATCCTGAGCCGATCACCCCGCACGCTGGCCGCCGTCGGCCTCGTGGCCGGGGGACTGAGCTTCACCGCCGCCGACCTGGTCCGCCGCCTTCTCGAACCGGCCCACCCCACACCGGCGACCCTGGCCGGAACCGCCGGCCAGCACACCACCGCGTGGCTGGTGGCGGGCCTGCTGAGCGCACTCCTCCCTTTCCTGCTGCTGCCGGGCCTGGGCGTGCTGGCGGCCGCCGTGGACGGTCGCGGAGCGCGCGTCGTCCGGACCGGAGCGGGTCTGCTCGGGGTCGGATCGGTCGCCGCGAGCGTGCACGCGTCGGGCTACTTCGGGATGTACGACGTGCTCGCGCGCTCGGGCGTCGATGATGCCGCCGTTCGCGCGGTCGACTCCGCGTCGGAGTCCTCACCGTTCTTCGTGCCGTTCATCGCTCTGTTCATGGCGGGCATGCTGGTCGGGCCGATCGTGCTCGGAGTCGGCCTGCGTCGGGCCCGGCTCGCGCCGGTGTGGGCGCCGATCGCCGCGGTCGTGTTCGCCGTCGCCGGCGGGACCGGGGGTGTGGCTGCCGGGGTGGTCGGGCTGGTCGCGTTCGTGGCGCTGTCGGCCGCCGCGGCCCGTACGCTGCGGCTAGCATCGCCCGATGCGAACGCTGAACATCGAGGTCCCCGACCGGCTGGCGGCCCAGTGGGTCGAGTGGTTCAGCCCGGAGGTGCAGCCGTTCCTCGCTGACGACGAGCTCGCCGGGAGCGTCGGCGGGGCGCAGGAGCAGCCCTTGTCGGACGAGGTGCGTGACACCTTCTGCCTCTACGGGCTCCCGCCCGGCCTGCGGTACCTCTGGCTCGACGAGCGACAGTTCATGGCGCTGCCCCGGGCGCGCCGGTCGGCTCTGGTGCGTGCCCAGCACACCCTCGGGCGCGAGCTCGTGCCGAGCGTCCGGGCCTGGGTGTCGCTCCTCGGTGGAGACGTCCGGACGCAGGCCGACGGCCACCGGTTCGTGTGGTGGCCGTCGCTGCTGGAGGGAGTGGCGGAACGGGTGCTGGACGACTACATCGAGGAGGGCCGCCGGCCCAGCCGTCACGACGAGGTCCCGCAGACCGTCTGGGACGCCGCGGCAGGCGTCCTGCCGGCGGCGCGGAGGCTCGCGGGCACCTTTCCCCCGGCCAGCGGACCGAACTGCTTCGGGACGGTGATGGCCGCGGCCGGGGTCGCCGGCGCCGACACCGTGTGGATGCAGCGCGAGCCCTTCGAGGACTGGCTGGCGGGCAGCACGCGCCCCGGTGGCCGGGACGACGACCCCGGCACCGTGCTCGTCTGGCGTTCCCCCGACGGCCTGGTGCAGCACGCCGCGGTCACCCTCGGCGACGGGTGGGTGGTGCACAAGCCGTCGCAGGGCTGGATGAGTCCCAACAAGGTCCTCACCCTCGACGAGTGCAAGGCGAGCTCTCGCTCCGCCGGTCGGCGTCTGGAGCGCCGCGCCGTCGCGTCCTGACCCGTCGGCGCCGGGGGCCAGGGGGAGGCGCCGCGGTTTGGCACACTGGCGCGATGCGTGACGCCTTCGACCTCGACCCCGCGGTGGTGCACCTCAACCACGGCTCGTTCGGCGCGGTGCCGCGGCCGGTCGCCGAGGCCCAGCAGCGGGTCCGGGCACGTGCGGAGGCCAACCCGATGCGGTTCTTCCGCGTCGAGGCGCCCGGCCTGCGCGCCCAGGTGCGTGAGGTCGCGGCGACGTTCCTCGGCGTCGGTCCCGGCGAGGTGGCGATGGTCCGCAACGTGACCGAGGCGGCCGCCACGGTGCTGTCCTCGCTCGACGAGCAGGGACGGCTGGGGCCCGGCGACGGCGTCGTGCTCAGCGGCCAGGGCTACGAGTCGGTGCGGCGGACCGTCGCGCGCTGGTGCGCCCGCACGGGAGCGTC
Source organism: Nocardioides sp. (assembly GCA_051960495.1). Taxonomy (GTDB): domain Bacteria; phylum Actinomycetota; class Actinomycetes; order Propionibacteriales; family Nocardioidaceae; genus Nocardioides_B. Next base: position 6,635 of record JBQCEF010000501.1, read on the forward strand.
GTACGACGTGGTGGAGCATGACGTGACCGGCGAGCAGCTGCTCGCGGGCTACCGGGCCGCGATCGACGCCGCCGCCGGTCGGGGCGACCGGGTCCGGCTCGTGGTCGTCGACCAGATCACCTCGCCCACGGGGGCGGTGCTGCCCGTCGCCGAAGTGGCCGCGGCTGCCCGCGCCGCCGGCGCGCTGACCTTCGTCGACGCCGCCCACGTGCCGGGTCACGTCGCGGCGGACCCGGCGGGCACCGGCGCGGACTTCTGGAGCGGCACCTGGCACAAGTGGGGGTTCGCCCCGCGCGGTACGACGGCGCTGTGGGTGGCCGAGCCGGAGCGCGAGGGGATCGCGCCGCTGACGACGAGCTGGAACTCCGAGCTGGCGTTCCCCGAGCCGTTCGACATGCACGGCACCGACGACTACACGGGCCGGATGGTGCTCGACGCCGCCGTCGCGTTCTGGGAGTCGGCCGGCGGGCTCGGCATCGGCGACCGGGCGGTCGAGCTGCTCGACAAGGCGGTCCCCGTGGTGGCCGGTGCGCTCCCCGCGGTCGACGCGCCGCTGCCCGCCGTACCCGCGCCGTGCCTGCGTCTGGTGCCGCTGCCCGACGGCGTGGCCGCCACACCCGAGGACGCGGACGGGCTCTACCACCGGCTCAGCGCGCTCGGCGTGGAGGTGCAGGTCGTGGCGTTCGGGGGACGCGGCTACCTGCGGCTCTCGGCCGCGGTCTACAACGAGCTCGAGGACTACGAGCGTCTCGCGGAGGTGCTGCCCGTCGCCCTGTGAGGGCCGCCTCGGTCACTTCGACGGGCAGGTCACGAGCCGAGCGGCAGGTGGTCGGCGAACTCGTCGACCTTGCGCTGCCAGCCGTCCTCGAGCGGGCCCCGCATCCCGGTGACGTAGACCTTGTCCTCCGCCACCTCCACGAGCCCCTTGCCGCCGAGGATCTCGTTCATCGTCGGCCGGACCTTCTCCCACTTCGCGACCTCCTCCTCGGTGGGCATCCGACCGGTCTGCTTGTCCGGCCTCGGTGCCCCCTCGGTGGTGAGCAGCGCGTACCTCGTGCCGGCGGCCAGGTCCGCCTTCTTCAGGAACCGGCGCATGCTGCCGATCGGCTTGCCCATGCGACCGGGGGAGCTGAACAGGTAGAGGTCGGCCGTGGGCAGGTGCCGGGCGTCGACCTCACGGATGTGGTGCACCTCGACGGACACGCCGCGCGGCGCCAGGTGCTGCTTGAACTCCTCGGCGACCAGGGCGCCGTTGCCGAACTTGGACGCGTGCAGGTACGTGATCTTCATCGTCTTCACCTCACCCTCCAGCGTGAGGCCGTGTGGTGAGCGTGGGCAGGGTCGAACGTCACCGGGCCCGGGGCAGGACGATCGTCCCTGGTGCGGCGGGGCCCGCGCGGCGACCGTGGAGGAGAGGGAGAGAGGTTTCCCATGACTGTCACGCGTCGACTCGGTCTCGTGCTCGCTGCCCTGCTGGCGGTGGGCTCCATGGGGGCGGCAGTGCCCGCGAGCTCCGGGGCCGCGGTCGCCGACGTCGACCCCGCCGCGCTGCCCCGCGGTGACGACCCCGGCATCACCTACCTGCTCCGCGACACCATCCACGACGGCGCGCTGCGGGTGCCGGCGACGACGGGACAGCACGTCGCGCTGTGGAACACCGCCCGCGGGTACGTCGTGGCCGACACCGCGCGGCACGGGCGGCTCAGGCTGGTGCACGTCGCCCCCACCGGCGACCGGAACGTGCTCACGAGGCGCTCGGAGTTCAGCGTGGCGGTGTCGGCGAACGGCCGGCGGCTCGCCTGGGACACCTTCGTGGGCCCGGTGGAGGGTCCGCCGTCGGTCGTCACCGTGGTCGACCCGGCCACCGGCCGCGTCGTCGCCACCCGGAAGTTCGCCGCCGGCGCTCACGTCGTGGCCGTCACCGGTCGGCGGGTGCTGCTCGCCCGGCTCTCGATGCGCCCGACGAACGCCACGTTCTGGTGGAACTACGAGCGAGACACGCTGCGCCGCTACTACGACCTGTCCGCGGTCCGGGTCGACTTCGGCAACGACCGGATCGTCTTCGACATCCCGCGCGACGCGCCTGCGTGCAACCGGGTGGCGCTGTTCACCCGGCCCTCGCGCGAGCTGTGGCGCAGCTGCAGCTGGTACCCGGCGGCCTGGAGCCCCGACGGGCGCTACGCCATCTCCACCTACACCTACTTCGACGCGGGCGGGACCGCACGGTGGCGGGTCGTCGACGGGCGCACGGGCGAGCGCCTGACCCGGGTCACCGGACGCCTGGACTGGCACGCCGTGTGGGAGGACGAGCGCCACTTCCTGACCATGGCGATGAACCCGGCCGGGGACGCCGCGGTCATCCGCTGTGACGTCGCCGCCCGGTGCGAGCGGGCCAGCCGGCTGTGGGCCTTCACGCCGGAGTCCTACGACTTCTACCTCGCGCCGCCGGTGGTGCTGGCGTCCAACTGACCGCCCCGTCGAGTGCGCGGCCGACGCGTCAGGCCGAGGCCACGTCGTCGGCGTCGACGATCCGGTAGGCGTAGCCCTGCTCGGCGAGGAACCGCTGCCGGTGCTGGGCGAAGTCGGCGTCGACGGTGTCACGCGAGACGATCGCGTAGAACCGCGCCGAGCGGCCGTCCTGCTTGGGCCGCAGCAGCCGGCCGAGGCGCTGGGCCTCCTCCTGCCGGGAGCCGAACGACCCCGACACCTGGATCGCCACCGAGGCCGACGGCAGGTCGATGGAGAAGTTCGCGACCTTGGAGACCACGAGCAGGTCGATCTCGCCCTCGCGGAAGGCGTCGAAGAGCTGCTCGCGCTCCTTCACGCTGGTCTCGCCCTTGATCACCGGCGCGCCCAGGTGGGCGCCGAGCTCGTCGAGCTGGTCG
>JBQCEF010000502.1:0-9439 GCA_051960495.1 Nocardioides sp.
AGCGGCTCAGCGCGCTGGACAACCTGCGCTACTTCGCCGAGCTGTACGGCGTGCCGCCGCGCGAGTCGAAGGCCCGGATCGGGGAGCTGCTCGAGCTCGTCGGCCTGACCGGCCGGGAGAAGGAGCGGGTCGAGGGCTTCTCGCGCGGCATGCGCCAGCGGCTGCACATCGCGCGCGGGCTGCTCCACGACCCGGAGGTGCTGTTCCTCGACGAGCCGACGATCGGTATCGACCCGGTCGGCGCCCGCGAGCTGCGCGCCACCATCGGCACGCTCAAGGAGCAGGGCAAGACGATCCTGCTGACCACGCACTACATGTTCGAGGCCGACGAGCTGTGCGACCGGATCGCGGTGATCCGCGGTGGCGAGCTCGTCGCCGAGGGGACGCCGGACGTGCTCAAGCGCCGGGTCACCGACGGCCACGTCGTCGAGGTGGAGGCGTTCGGCCTCCCGGAGACCGCACTGGACGCCGTACGCGAGGTCGCGGGCGTGCGCACCGCGAACGTCGAGGACCGCGGCCACGCGCAGATGCTGCTCGTGCAGGTCGAGCCCGGCGCCGAGGTCACCTCCGCCGTGCTCGGCCGCCTCAACGGGGTCAGCGTCGGGCGGGTCAGCTCGCGACAGCCCACCCTGGAGGACGCCTACGTGGCGCTGGTCAGCTCATGAGGATCCTCAGGCTGCTCGCCGTGTCCTACTGGCTGCACCTGAAGATGATCGCGGTCTCGGTGTTCGAGGGCGTCTTCCAGGTGGTGTGGCCGCTGTACTTCGCCACCGTCGCGTTCCTGCTCTACGGCCGTGCCGACGACGAGCGGGTGCTGGTGTACGCCGGCCTCGGGGCGGCCGTGATGGGGATCTGGTCGGTCGTCACCACGACCGCGAGCGGGCTGCTGCAGCGCGAACGCTGGCACGGCACGCTCGAGCTGCTGGTCGCCTCGCCGACGAGGTTCGCGCTCGTCCTGGTCCCGATCACCACCGCGATGGCCTCGCTCGGCCTGTTCAGCCTGGGGTCCACGCTGCTGTGGGGCTGGCTGCTGTTCGGGATCACCGTGCCGGTGCAGAGCCCGCTGCTGTTCGCGCTCTCGGTGGTGGTCGCGATCTTCTCGGTCGCGCTGCTCGGGTTCCTGCTGTCGGTCGCGGTGGTGCGCTACCGGACCGCGTGGGCGATGGGGAACCTGCTGGAGTACCCGGGCTGGCTGCTGTGCGGCTTCCTGGTGCCGCTGACGTTCTTCCCGACCTGGGTCACCTGGATCGCCTACGCGCTGCCGCCGACCTGGGGGATGGCCGCGATCCGCGAGGCCGCCTCCGGGGGCTCGCCCTGGGGCGACATCCTGCTCTGCCTGGCCACCGGCCTGGCCTACGGGCTGGTCGGCGCCTTCGTGTCCGAGGGCGTGCTGCGCTCCGCCCGCCGCCACGCGACGCTGTCGCTGACCTGAGGAGGTGGCCATGACTTCCCTGCGCATCTTCTTCGTCGGCGGGCTGATCAGCTTCCGCGCGCTGTTCAACTGGCTGAGCCCGTGGGTCTACATCCCCTCGATGCTCGTCGCGCCCATCGTGCAGAACCTGCTGTTCGCCTACATGGGACGCTCGGCCGGCGTGGAGTCCGACGAGTTCTACGTGATCGGCAACGCGGTGCAGTACTCCGCGATCCCGTGCCTGTTCGCGATGGCCAACACCGTCGCCGGCGAGCGATGGACCCAGACGCTCGGGATCGTGCTGACCACGCCGGCCAACCGGGTGGCGCTGTTCCTCGGCCGCTCCCTGCCGGTGGTGGTCAACGGCTTCTTCGTGTCGCTGTTCTCCCTGGCGGTCGGCGGCCTGATCCTCGGGGTGCGCTTCCCGGCGTCGTCGTGGCTGCCGCTCGCGCTGATCGTCGGCATCGCGGCCGTCTCGTGCACCGGCATGGGCCTCGCGAACGCGGCGCTGGGACTGCGGGTCCGCGAGACCGCGGTGATGTCGAACGTGCTGTTCGGCCTGCTGCTGATCTTCTGCGGCGCGAACATCCCGGTCGACGCGCTGCCGGGCTGGATGGAAGCGGTCGCGCGCTGGCTCCCGCTCACCCACGCGATCGAGGCGGCCCGCGAGGTGGCCGGCGGCGCGACGCTCGGGTCGGTCGGCGGGCTGCTCGGGCGCGAGCTCGGGCTCGGCGTGGTCTACGGCGCGGCCGGCCTGGTCGCGCTGCGGCTGCTCGAGGTGGAGGGCCGCCGGCGCGCGACGCTGGAGATCCAGTAGCGCGTGGTCAGGCGTCACCCGTCTGCGGCAACATCGCCTCCTGGGCCGGCGGCCCGGCCTGCGCCACCACGGTCGGTCCGTCCGCGTGGTCCAGGTCCGTGTCGAGGTCGAAGACGGAGTCCGTGCTGGTCCGGAACTGCCTCATGAGTCCTCCCCTTTCCCCGCCGCACAGTCTCCCGCGCGGGCGAGCCGGGGCACCAGACCCCAACGGGGCAGTCCAGACCGGTCGCGTGGGTCAGCGGCCCTGGTTGGCGACCGCCGCGATGGCGTCCTTGGCCGCCTCGGGGTCGAGGTACTCCCCGCCGCGGGTCAGCGGCCGCATGTCCGCGTCGAGCTTGTAGACCAGCGGGATCCCGGTCGGGATGTTGAGCCCCACGACGGCCTCCTCGGACATGTCGTCGAGGTGCTTGACGAGGGCGCGCAGCGAGTTGCCGTGGGCCGCCACGCAGACCGTCCGCCCGGAGCGGAGGTCGGGCACGATGGCGTCGTACCAGTAGGGCAGCATCCGGTCCACCACGTCGGCCAGGCACTCGGTCCGCGGACGGATCTCGTCAGGCAGCGCGGCGTAGCGGGGGTCGGCGACCTGGCTCCACTCGGAGGCGTCGTCGAGGCGCGGCGGCGGGGTGTCGTAGGAGCGGCGCCAGAGCATGAACTGCTCCTCGCCGAACTCCTCGAGCGTCTCCTTCTTGTTCTTGCCCTGCAGGGCGCCGTAGTGCCGCTCGTTGAGGCGCCAGGAGCGGCGCACCGGGATCCAGTGCCGCTCGCAGACGTCGAGCGCCAGCTGGGCGGTCGTGATCGCGCGCCGCAGCACCGAGGTGTGCAGCACGTCGGGGAGCACGCCCGCCTCGGTCATCAGCGTGCCACCGCGCTCGGCCTCGGCGCGGCCCTTGTCGCTCAGCGCGACGTCGACCCAGCCGGTGAAGAGGTTCTTGGCGTTCCACTCGCTCTCGCCGTGGCGGAGCAGGACCAGGGTGTGCTCAGTCATGGCGCCACCCTAGCGACAGGGTCAGGAGACCGGGACCTCGGAGAACGGGCCCTCGTTGAGGTAGACCGGCACGTCGACGTCGACCGCCTCGGCATTGGCGAAGGTGAACGTCAGCGAGACCATGAACCCCGGCTTCACCGCGTCGCCCTCGACCTTCGCGCCGCCGGTGTCGAGCAGGCTCAGCACGTCGCCGGCCTTGATGGAGGTGACCGACGGCGGCGAGACCTGCACCTGGTCGCCGCCGGCACCGGAGATGTTGGTCAGGGTGTCGTCGGTCTTCTGGTCGTTGTTGACCAGCGTGGCCACGAGCGTGCCGCTGCCCGCGTTGGTTCCGTCGGTCACGATCACCGCGTTGAGGACGTCGACGGTCCCGGACTGCTCGTTGACGCCGATCGGCGGGTTGTAGATCTGGTCCGTGGGGCTGTCGAAGCCGCGGCCGCAGGCGGAGAGGCCCAGTGCCAGCACGACCGCGGTGACGACGGCGGATGCCTTGGCGGTGCTGCGACGAACGTTCACGGCTCGGATCCTCTCGCCGCGCGCCGGGTGCGCGCGAAGACGGCGGTCTTGGGCGGCTGGAGTCTATCGGCTACTGGCGGATCCCGACGGTCAGGGCGGCGATCACGATCCCCACGACCACCAGCACGCTGTAGGCGGTCGTGATCCACAGCAGCTTCGGCGCGCCGATCCGCATCGCGATGCGCAGCGGCAGGTGCACGACCCCGGTCTCCTTGTCCTCGACGAGGTCGGGAAGCACGTTGAGGAAGTGGATGCCGATGCCGAGCAGGGCGGCGAGCACGGTCATCGCCAGGGTGGGGGGCGACCCGTGCATGCCGCCGCCGAGCCCGCCGTACGACAAGAACGCCGGCAGCAGGCCGAAGCTCACCGCATAGGGCAGCCACGACAGCACCGTGCGCTTGAACCAGAAGTTGTAGAGCCACGCGCTCGCGACCGCGGCGAGGTGGGCGATGCCCGCGGCGGTGCCGTTGGCGATCGAGAGCGGTACGACGAGCAGGACCGCGCACGCCGCTGCGAACGCCACCGTCCCCTGGTCGATCCACCCCATGGCGACGGGCTTGTCGCGGCGCCCCACCTGCCGGTCGCGGTCGCGGTCGACGATGTCGTTGATCCAGCCGACGGTCAGCTGGCCGGTCAGCACGGTCACCGCCACCAGGCCCACCTCGACCTCGGGGCGTCCGGTGAGGGCCGCGGCGACTGCGAGCGCGAGCGTCATCGCGAGGGTGGGCAGGGGATGGCAGGCGAGGACGAGCGACGCCACCTGCCCGTGCTGCCTGCGGAACTTCATCTGCGCAGTATTGACCAGGAGCGTGTCATTGCGTGGGACCGGCGTGGCGGTCCTGGGTCCCGCACCTGGCGGCGAGGGTCGAGAATCCCCTTGTTTCATGGGGAACTGCACATGATTCGCGCTCTTGTCAAGCCCCGATATGGCCTCTGACCTGCACAAACGCCGAAGGGGCACTCCGCGGCACGTGTTAGACTGGTCACCTAGGAAGGGGTACTTGGCACATGACATTTACCGTCGGCGAAACGGTTGTTTACCCAAATCACGGCGCAGCAGTTATCGAGGACATCGAGACTCGGCAGATCAAGGGAGAGGACCGGCAGTACCTCGTACTCCGCATCGTCGCCCAGCAGGATCTGGTGGTCCGCGTCCCGGCCTGCAACCTCGATCTGGTCGGGGTCCGCGACGTAGTGGACAAGGAAGGTCTGGACCGAGTTTTCGACGTCCTGCGCGCTGCGCACACCGAGGAGCCGACCAACTGGTCGCGCCGCTACAAGGCGAACCTCGAGAAGCTGCACAGCGGCGACGTCATGAAGGTGGCCGAGGTCGTGCGCGACCTGTGGCGCCGTGAGCGGGACCGCGGCCTGTCGGCCGGGGAGAAGCGGATGCTGGCCAAGGCGCGCCAGATCCTCGTCTCCGAGCTCGCGCTGGCCGAGCACACCAACGAGGACAAGGCCGAGGCTCTTCTCGACGAGGTCCTCGCTTCCTGACAGCTTCATGCTGCACCAGCCCCCGGGTCCCACGACCCGGGGGCTGGTTCGCGTTTGGGGCGGGGAAGGATGACCGGCGACCGGACCTGACGGCCCGACGGACGGGGCCGCACCACTCGACGGAGGCGCAATGACGGAGCTGGACGAGGCGGTGGGGGTGGTGCCCACCGACGGGCGCGGCTCGCTGCCGTTCGCGCTGCTGCACAACGAGGCCCTGGTGGCGGTGGCGTCCTGGGCGCTGGGCGAGGCCGGGGTCGAGCTGCTCGACTTCACCGCGCCGTGGTCGGAGGTGGTCGAGCGCGGGCTGCCGCTGGTCGTGCACGACCCGCTGTGCCCGGGCACCTCCGTGGACTTCCTGCGCGCCGCCGTCGCCGAGTCGGCCACGTCCGGTGCGGTGGTGGCCGGGGTGCGCCCGGTGACCGACACCGTGAAGCACCTCGACGGTGACGTCGTGGGGGCGACCGTCGACCGGACCTCCCTGGTCGCCGTCGCCTCCCCGGTCGTGCTGCCGGCGGCCGTCGTGGCCGGGCTCGACGGCTGGCCGGACCTCGACGACGTCCCCGCGTTCGTCGACCGCCTGCGCGGGGAGTACCCGGTGACGTTCCTCGAGGCCCCTCCCGAGGCCCGGCGGGTGGCCGACGAGTCCGACGTCCGGCTGCTGGAGGCGGCGAGCGCCGCGGGCTGACCCCGTCTCAGGACCGGGATCTTTACCGGTTTGCGCTCGGCTGCCGGAGGGCGTCTGCCAGAATGAGCAGGCTCGGCGCTCGGGGCGCCGACCTCTTCTCGTCTCGGAGCTCCCCCATGCGTGTCGCCCGCATCTTCGTGGCCGTGCTGCCTGCCCTCGTGCTCGCCGGCGTGTCCGTCCCGCCCGCGCAGGCCGCGGTGACCTCGACCGGGGTGCGCTGCACCGTGGTCGGCACCCCCGGCGACGACGTGCTCACCGGCACCCCTGGGCGGGACGTCGTGTGCGGCCTGGGCGGCGACGACGTCATCAGCACCGGCGGCGGCCAGGACCTGGTCGACGCGGGCGCGGGGGCCGACACGGTGCGCACCGGCAGCGGCGCCGACCGGGTGCTCGCCGGCCCGGGGGCCGACGACGTGACCACCGGCAGCGGGGCCGACACGGTCGCCGCCGGGCGCGGCGCGGACGACGTGGCGACCGGCGGGGGCGACGACACGGTCGTGGCGGGCCCCGGCGCCGACACCCTCGAGGGTGGTGGCGGCAGCGACGACCTCGAGGGCCAGGGCGGCGACGACGACCTCACCGGGGACGCCGGCGCCGACGACCTCGACGGCGGGACCGGCACGAACATCTGCATCGTGGACGCGGTCGACGAGAGCCGGCGCTGCCGGTACGACGAGCAGCCGCCGGTCATGGTCGAGACCCGGATCGACCCCGGGACCGTGGACGTGACGCACCAGGACGCGGACGTCGTCGTACGCGTGCACGCCTCCGACGACACCGGGATCGAGGACGTGCAGCTGCAGCTCGCCGCGGGCAACAACGGGGTCGCCCTCGACGTCCCGCCGTTCGAGCAGGTTGAGGGCGACCAGCGCGACGGCTGGTGGCAGGCGACGGTGACCGTCCCGCGCTGGACCCGGCCCGCCACGCTGCTCCCGACCGTCATCTTGCGGGACCGGCTCGACCGGACGCAGTTCGACGAGTCGAGCCCGGCCCGCCTGCAGGTGCTCGACGACGACCCCGACCTCGAGACGCCCCGGTTGTGGCTGCGCTCCCCGGTCGGCAGCGACCCGGTCGACGTCACCAGCTCCGGCGCGGACGTGACGGTGAGCGTGCGCGCGACCGACGTCGACTCCGGTGTGCGCCGCATCGACCTGTGCCTGAGCAAGCCGGCGGACGCGGACCACCTGATGCTCTACGGGATCTGTGCCGACGACGTCGCACGGGCCGCCGGCAGCGTCCACGACGGCGTGTGGACCGCCACCCTGCGGATCCCGAAGGGTGACATGAACGGCACCTGGAACGTCACCGCCTACGCCTCGGACCGGGCCGGCAGCGGCGAGGTCGACTGGCTCGGGCCGGACGCCTACCGCCGCTGGATCGATCTCGGGGCGTGCTGCAGCGAGGTGAACCCGTTCCCCGACGGTGCCGGCGCGCTCACCGTCATCGGCGCGGACGACCGGACCGCGGCCTGGAGCGACCAGGTGACGGCCACCCCCGCCGAGGTCGACACGTTCCAGGTCGACGCGCTCACCCACGTCTCCGTGCACGCGCTCGACGCCGCCGGCGAGGCCGTGACGCGCATCGAGGCGGTGCTACTCGCGGACTCCGACGCGGCGACCGCCCCGCAGTTCGACCGGGTCGACCTGGCGATGACCGCCGGTTCGGCGACGGACGGCACCTGGGAGGGCGACCTGGTGCTGCCGCGGAGCACCCCGCCGGGGACCTACCACGTGCTGGTGTTCGTCGACGACGTCGCGCACTCGACCGGGTTCGTGGGGTCGTCCTACCCCGGAGAGAAGACCGGCTGGCGCACGCTCGACGGGGACCCGGTCGTCGTCGTGCGCGACACCCGCCCCTGACGTCGCGCCGGCTCAGCTCCCGGCGGGGCCGAGCAGTCGCCCCGCGAGCGCGACGGCATCTCGACAGGCAGAGCGGCTGTGGTGGCTGTCCGCTGAGCGGGGACTCGGGCCGCCGGTCGCCGATGTGCCTGTTGAAATGCCGGGCGGAGGGGTGTCGCAGCGGCCGCCGACAGGTCCCGCCGGCTCAGCTCCCGGCGGGGCCGAGCAGTCGCCCCGCGAGCGCGACGTCCTCGGGGAAGGTGATCTTGATGTTGGTCGCCGGGCACGGCACCGCGCGTATCCCGAGGTCGGTGTAGCGCTCGACGCAGGCCGCGGTGTCGGTGCCCTCGAAGCCGTCGGCATCCGCAGCCCGGTAGGCCGCGAGCAGGTCCGGCGCCCGGAACGCCTGCGGGGTCTGTACGGCGACGAGCTCCCCGGTCGGCCCGGCGCCGGGGTCGGAGGCGAGCAGGCCTGGAAGGTGCCGGACCGGGATGGCGCCCCCGTGCTCGGCGGCGGCGCCGACCACCGCGTCGTACAGGCCGCGGTCGGCCAGGGGGCGGGCGGTGTCGTGGATCGCCACCACGTCGAGGTCGCCGGCGTCGATGGCGGGCTCCAGCTCGCGCAGTGCGTGCCACTCCGACGCGTGCCGGCTCGGTCCGCCCTCGACGAGCCGGCCGCCCCGCGACCAGGTCGCCACCAGGCCCGCGACGTCGCCGGCGTCCTCGGGGCGGTGCACGACCACCACCTGCTCGACGTACCTCAGCCCCGCGACCGCCTGCAGGGACCAGGCCAGCACCGGCCGGCCCAGCAGCGGGAGCAGGACCTTGTTGACCTGCGCGCCGACGCGGGAGCCGGACCCCGCGGCCAGCAGCACGACCGCGGTGCGGGGCATCGGCTTGGTCACGGAAGAGACCGTACCGGTGGCGGGCCGTCCCGCGACGCGCTGCGACCCGGGGAGGCTCCGCCGATGTCCCGGAAACGTTGGCCGCACCGTAGGAGCCGCGTTAGCGTGCCCAGATGAAGCGCGAGCCGCACGAGAACGTCGCCACGGTGCTCGTCGCGCCGCGCGTGCTCGGCCACCTCGAGCTCGACCTGATGGCGCTCGACCTGCCGGTGTGGCCGGTGGGCACCGCGCCGGTGTGTCTCGACGGCCCGCGGATGGCGTTCCAGGTCCGGCGCCGGCTGCTGGAGCGGCACCGTGGCGCCTGGGACCTCGCCGCCGACTGGACACCGGTGTGGGTCGGCTTCGGACCGTCCTGGCGCACCGGCGACGAGCCGCTGCCGTGGGCGGCGCACGCGGCGCTGTGGGACGTCTTGGACTCCTACGCCGAGCACGTCCGGTTCCACCGCCGCCTCGGCGGGGTGCCGCGGCTGCCGTGGCCCGTCGACCTGCACCACTGACGCCGCGTCGGGCCTGCCGGCCGTACCTCAGAGGTCGTGGGTGGCGAACCCGCGCAGGACCAGGGCGGTCGCGATCGCGGCGACGCCCTCGCCGCGGCCGGTCAGGCCCAGTCCGTCGGTCGTGGTCGCCGAGACGCTGACCGGGGCGCCGACTGCCGCCGAGAGCGCGGCCTCCGCCTCGGCCCGGCGCGGGCCGAGCTTCGGGCGGTTGCCGATCACCTGGACGGCCACGTTGCCGATCTCATAGCCGGCGCCACGGACCAGGGCGGCCGTCTCGCCGAGCAGGCGCGCC
>JBQCEF010000503.1:0-5262 GCA_051960495.1 Nocardioides sp.
AACGGGAAGGCCACCAGCAGAGCCGGGCGCAGGTCGCGAGAGCCGCGCCTGCGCATCCGCCACCACCCCAGGGCAGCCAGGACCAGGGCACCGCCGGTGAGCGCCAGCCGCAGCTGCACGACCAGCAGGTGCCCCGGGCTGCCCGCCACCCGTTGGGCGACGTTGGCGTCGGTCGACTGCGCCACGTCCTGGACCAGCAGCACCGGGTGTCCGCCCAGATAGACGGAGGCGCCCGTGGTGAGCCACAGGACGGCCAGCAGGGCGAGCATCACGGGCAGGTGGGGCACCCAGAGCCGGCCGGAGAGCGCCAGCAAGGTCGCCGCGGCCAGCAGCATGAACGGCGACAGCTGGTGGCTGACGATCATGACCGCCCCCAGTCCCACCGCGAGCAACAGGGCGCTCACCCGGCGCCGTACGTCGGGCTCAGCAGGCTCGCGCGCGTACCACCACCAGGCCACTCCCACGCGCACCCCGTCGGCGCGGACCGCCTCGGCGAGCGAGGGGCCTCGCGGCACTGCGGCGAGGTAGCGCAGCAACAGCACCAGCACGACCAGGTAGACGGCGTACGCGAACGCCTGCGGCGACAGGTAGTCCTGGTCGATCCAGTTCAGCACCGCGAACATCCACGCGGCGAGCCAGACGTGGTGCCGACTCGAGGTGAGGCTCGACACGACGGCCACCACGCCGAAGACCCACAGCAGGCCGTTGAGCACCGGAGCGACGAGTGCCACGTGGGCGGGCGAGACCGGCGTCAGGTCCAGCAGGGTCGCCAACCCTGCGAAGAAGCCGGGCCAGTTGAAGTAGGCGTCGATGGTGGGATCGATGCCCCGAGCACGGCTGAGCTCGTCAGCGATGCCGAGGTGGCGCCAGGACACCTCCAGCCGCGGCACCGGGTCGATGAGCGCCGGCGTGGCGTAGAGCAGCACGACCAGCAGTCCGACCAGGACCGCCATCAGCACCGGATCGGGCGTTCGCCCCGACAGGGCGACGACGAACACGAGGTTCAAGACCACCAGGCCCACCCAGAAGCTGGTCGGCAGCACCCCGACCAGCCCGTAGTCGCTGCTGATCGGGAGCTGCACCCGGGGCAGTCCCTGCACGGCCAGCAGGGTGGCGGCGGCTCCGATCGTTCCGAGGAGGAGCGGGCGGACGCGGTCGTGCACCGCGTCGACGAGCCGCAGAGGCACCACGGTCACCGCGGATCCTCCCGCGCTCCCGCCAGCGCGAGGTGCCTTCGCAGTCGCCACCCGGCCAGGGCCGCCGCCGAGGCGCTGACGCCCACCCACATGATCGCGACGGAGGTCGAGCCCCGCTCGCCGGCGAGCACCGTGCCGACTGCGACGGCGGCCATGAGGCCCACGCCCAGCGCGACCGCCTCTCCGGTGCGACCCACCCCCCGGCACAGCGCGTTGTAGGCCTGCAGGACGGTGAAGGGCAACAGACCGAGCAGCAGGATGCGAAGCGCCGTCTCCGAGGCGTCGGCGTAGCCGTCACCGAGGAGCGACAGCAGCGTGCCGGCCCCCGCGGCGATCACCAGGCTCAGCGGGACGCCGAGGGCGAGTGACCACACGACACCCTGCCGGACGACCTTGCCGGCCCGTGCCGGGTGACGCACGATGTCGTTGAACTGGACCATCCCCACGCTGATCGGCGCGTTGAAGGCGACCCACGCCATCATCCATGCCGGGTACCAGTACGCGGTGGTGGTCGGCGAGGCCGTGTGGGTGAGCAGGATCGGGACCAGCACCGGCGTCACTCGCTCGGTCGCGGTGAGCAGCTGGTTGGGGACGCCGACCCTGAGCACCCAGAGCACCCGACGCAGGCGCAGCCTGGGCATGTAGCGATATCCGACCCAGATTCGCAGCTGCACCAGGCCGATCCCTGCCGCCACCGCGCCGCCCACGGCCCAGCAGGCCACGAGCTGTGAGGCCGTCAGATCACCTGGGGGGAGGGAGAACAGCACCGCGACCACCACCGCTGCCACTCCCCCGGCGGCGTATCGGGGCGCGGCTCCCCCGGCGTGGTGCAGCGCCAGGGACGCCTGGTCGATGCAGATCACCAGGGTCCCCAGACAGGTGGCGGCGACGAAGACGACCACGAAGCCTGGCGTGTACGTCGACGCCAGCGCCTCGCTTCCCCAGCTCCGGACGAGCCCCAGGTAGCCGAGCGACGCGACCAGCGCCGCCGCCCCGAGCACCGACAAGGCGGTGTCCAGCACCTCCTTGACGTCCTCGCCCTCGCCGATTCCGATGATGACCGCCGATCCCGTGCCCAGCACCCCGAGCTGCGTGCAGAGCATGATCGCGGACACGCAGGCGGCCGCGATCCCGACGGACTCCACCGACGCGTTGCGTGCCGCGACCACCCAGAACAGGAAGCCACCGCCCATCTGGAGGCCCTTGGCCACCAGCAGCCAGACGGAGCGCACACCCAGCGCACCCCGATGCGGGAGGACAGCCGCGAGCGCGGACCCGGCCCCCGTCACCGTCATGGCCGCGCTGCCCGTCGCATGCCGATGTAGTTGTACCAGCAGTACACGGCGTAGTACCTGATCCACCGCGGCTCACCGCGCAAGGCGCTGAGCACGGCACCCCTGGCGGCGGCCAGCAACGGCAGGAGCGCGAGGCGCGAAGCGCCCCCGCCGTGCTTGCGCATCATCAGTCCGAGACCCGTGCCATCCATCAGGAACTGGTCCTTCGCGAAGGCGAAGTCGTCGGCAGCGAACCGGTGCTGGACCATGACCGTGCGTGAGACGCCGGTGCGAAGACCCGCCGCCGCCAGACGCCAGCGCATCTCGATGTCCTCACCGGAGAGGAACGCCTCGTCGAACGCGTGCTTGCGCAGCACGTCGCGCTCGATCACCGTGGCCATCAGGCCGAACCACCACCGGCTCCGCCCGGTGAGATGGTGCTGCACCAGGGCCTGACCCCAGTACCCCGGTCCGGCCACGCTGTGGAGCCCGGCCTGCAGCGCGTCGTACCCGCCGTCCACCAGCTCCTCGAGCAGCGCCGCGAGCGTCCCGTCCGGGAACACCACGTCGGCGTCGACCAGCACGACCCAGCGGGTGCCGGCGGCCTCGACCCCGAGCTGCCTCGCCCGCGGCAGCCCCCTGCCCTCGTCGCTGAGAACCGTCGCGCCGTGACGAAGCGCGACTTCCCGGGACCCGTCCGTCGAGAGCCCGTCGACCACCACCACGCGGCCCACCCCGTTGCGGCGCAGCGACCCGAGACAACCCGGCAGCAGGTCGGCCGCGTTGCGCACCGGGACGACGGCCGTGATCTCCGCAGGCGATGGCACGGCGGCCCCCCGCGCGCGGCGACCGGGCCGCACGGGTGTCATGGTGCCTCCGCGGGCCGCTCGACGAGCAGTGCCGGGAGCATCGCGTCCAGCTCACGCACGACCGCGTCCGAGGCTTCGTCGGGAGACCACCGGCCGGGCACCTGGAGCAGATGGCACGGGACTCCGTCCAACGCCTTCCGCAGGACGTCGGCCTTGTCGTCCACGATCTGGCGCCAGGTCAGCATGCACGCGGCGCCCATGGCGGTGACCAGCCGTTGGGAGAAACCCGCCATCTCGATGTGGAAGTTGCCGAGCAACCGGTCGACCATCCAGTCGTCGCCCACCTCGACGAGTCGGACGTCGTCGCCCGAGTACCGCTCGACGTAGACGCACAACAGCAACGGAGCCACCGTGCTCACGGGCACCCCGGGGAGCGCCCGCGAGGCAGTGACCATCCGGTGCTCCGGGGACCATCGGCGTACGACGTCCGCGAGCCGCGGGTAGCGGATGATCGCCGGATGGACGACGGTCGTGAGCCGACCCACCGGCCGGGACAGCGCCACCGGCACCATCGGCTTGCGCACGCCCTCGAAGAGGTGAGGGTAGATGGGCCGGTGGTGGGGCTTGATGAACATCGGCTTCTCGTAGCCGAGCAGCTGCCCGTCGTCGGACAGGAAGGCCCAGTCGTCGCCCATGAAGGAGAAACCAGGCCGCTGCATCAGCTTGGCCACCGTGCTCGTCTTGCCGGTGCCGCCGGCGGCCGGCAGCGCCACGCCGTACCCGTGGTAGCCGACGGTCGCCGCGTGGAACATCGCCGCTCCGCGCTCCACCATCGCCCGGTCGAGCACCGGGACCAGTGCAGTGAGGAGCTCGCCCTCGCCGTGCACGCCGTACGACGCACCCGAGCGCGTCACCTGCACCTTCTCGTGGACCATCTCCACAGCGTCCGTCGTGTAGCGCAGCTCGTGTTCGAGCTCCGCTACGGGTTCGACGACGTCGAAATCCCGCGACACGACGACATCGGCCGGCACCGGCCGATCACTCGCGAAGCAGGCGAGCATCGCGCGGAGCTGGGCAGCGGCCGGCGACGACTTCTCCACCCGGACGCCGAGCCGCCCGTGGACGTCGTAGTGGAGCCAGCGTGCGGGCTCGTCGGTGGGTGACATGGAGTCCTCGCTCTCGTGTGCCCGGGCACGGGGCAGACTGATCAACCCGGACAGGTAGCCCGCGGTGGTGATGGTGAGACCGGCGAGGATCGCGCTCGCCCGGAGCGCCGCGGCGCCCTCGCCCTCGCGCACCGCGGTCGCGAGGTGGTGACCGAGCCCTGCGGGCAGGGCCCGCCGGACGTAACGGCGTTCAGTGGACAGCCCCGCCCGTGGGTCCGACAGGGAGCGCACGACCGCCTTGCTCCTCCCCTCCGACCAGCACCGCCGGCGGAAGTACGGCCACCGCGATCGGACGTCGGGCACATGGTGGTGCACGACTGCAGCGGGGTCGTGCACCACCCGTCCCCACGGAACCAGCCGTGCCGCGTGGATGGACAGCTCGGTCTCCTCGCACCCGGCGGGCCGGGTACCGACCCGCCCGAGCGCCTCGGAGAACCCGCCCACCGCGAGCACCAGGTCCCGACGGAACGACATGTTGGCGCCGATCGGGTTGCGGATCTCGGCCGTCGAGCGGGGCAGCCCGACGTACGAGCAGCCGACCACCCAGTCGAACTCGCCCGGGAACCAGCCCGGCCGGCCGGACTCCCATGCGGCCGTCACCTGCCCGCCGACCCCCATGACCCGGGGGTCGGCGTAGTGACGGGTATGCGCGGCGAGCCACCCCGGCATCGCCGCGGCGTCGTCGTCGAGGAAGGCGACGACGTCACCGCGGGCAGCGCCGCAGCCGGTGTTCCGGGCACCCGAGAGGCCTTTGGTCCGCTCGTTGGCCAGCACCCGGACGCCCAGGGGGAGGAACTCCTCCCAGGCGAGCCGCTCG
>JBQCEF010000504.1:0-15954 GCA_051960495.1 Nocardioides sp.
GACGTAGGAGCCGGCCGCGCCGGCCGGCGCGGCACCGCCTCTCGGCGCGGTGCCGGGTGCGGGCGCGGCGGGACGCTTCAGCGCGGACAGGTCGACGGCTCCGGGGCGCGAGAACGGCTGCTGGCTCATGCGCCCCATTCTTGCGGATCGGTCCCAGCCGCCCGTCGTACACCCCGGCCCTCCGGGGAGAGCGACGGCCGGAGCCCGCCCGCCTTGTCTGGTCACTACAACGACCTAGGGTGGGAAGGTCACCCACCTTTCCCCGAGGAGATCCGTGAACGCGCACCCCACGAACGCCCAGAACGTCGCTGCTGCCTCCGGCAGCTATGAGATCGGCGGCGACCTGCCTGTCGTCCGGCTCGGCTACGGCACCATGCAGCTCACCGGCGAGGGCGTCTGGGGAGCCCCGAAGGACCCCGACGAGGCGGTGCGCGTGCTGCGCCGCGCGGTCGAGCTCGGAATCACCTTCTTCGACACCGCCGACTCCTACGGACCCGAGGTCGCCGAGGACCTGCTGCGCACCGCGCTGCACCCGTACGCCGACGACGTGGTGATCGCGACGAAGGCCGGGCTGACCCGCCAGGGACCGGGCATCTGGACACCCGTCGGGCGGCCGGCCTACCTGCGCCAGCAGTGCGAGCTGAGCCTGCGCCGGCTCGGGGTTGACCGGATCGACCTGTTCCAGCTGCACCGGATCGACCCCGAGGTCGCGCTGGAGGACCAGGTCGGCGAGCTGAAGAAGCTCCAGGACGAGGGCAAGATCCGCCACATCGGGCTCTCCGAGGTCAGCGTGGAGGAGATCGAGGCCGCGCAGGAGGTCGCGCCCATCGTCTCGGTGCAGAACCTGTTCAACCTCGCGCGCCGCGATGCCGAGCCCGTGCTCGAGCACTGCGAGCGCAACGACATCGCCTTCATCCCGTGGTTCCCGCTGGCGACGGGTGAGCTGTCACGTGAGGACGGTCCGCTTGCCGACGCCGCCTCGCACCACGACGCGACACCGTCCCAGCTCGCGCTGGCCTGGCTGCTGCGCCGCTCGCCGGTGATGCTGCCGATCCCCGGCACCTCGAGCGTGGACCACCTCGAGTCCAACACCGCCGCGGCCTCGATCGAGCTGACCGACGAGGAGTTCGAGAAGCTCACCGTCGCCGTCTGAGCACCTCACCCACCGACTGCCTGGAGGACCACCGCATGCGCTACGTGAAGCTGGGATCGACCGGCCTCGAGGTATCCGCGCTCACCCTCGGCTGCATGAGCTGGGGCGACCCGGCTCGGGGCGGCCATCCGTGGGTGCTCGACGAGGAGGCCGGCCGCGGCATCATCAAGGACGCCCTCGAGGCCGGGATCACGTTCTTCGACACCGCGAACGTCTACTCCGGCGGCAGCAGCGAGGAGATCACCGGCCGGGCGCTGAAGGACTTCGCCCGGCGCGAGGAGGTCGTCCTCGCCACCAAGGTGCACGGCCGGATGCGGCCCGGTCCCAACGGCGCCGGCCTGTCCCGCGCGGCGATCATGAGCGAGATCGACAACAGCCTGCGCCGACTCGGCACCGACTACGTCGACCTCTACCAGATCCACCGGTGGGACGACGGCACGCCGATCGAGGAGACCATGGAGGCGCTCCACGACGTGGTGAAGGCCGGCAAGGCGCGCTACATCGGTGCGTCGTCGATGTACGCGTGGCAGTTCTCCAAGGCGCAGTACACCGCCGACCTCGGCGGCTGGACGCGGTTCGTGTCGATGCAGAACCACTACAACCTGATCTACCGCGAGGAGGAGCGCGAGATGCTCCCGCTGTGCGCCGACCTCGGGGTGGGCGTGCTGCCGTGGAGCCCGCTCGCGCGGGGCCGGCTCACCCGCGACTGGGACGCCTCCACCGCCCGCACGGAGAGCGACGAGTTCGGCTCGAAGCTCTACCGCGACGAGGACAAGGAGATCGTCGACACGGTGGCTCGGGTGGCTGACCGGCGCGCCGTCCCACGCGCGCAGGTCGCGCTCGCCTGGCTGCTCGCGCAGCCGACGGTGACCTCCCCGATCGTGGGGGTCACCAAGCCCCAGCACCTGCAGGACGCAGTCGCCGCACTGGATCTCGAGCTCACGGACGCGGAGCTCGACGAGCTGTCCGCGGGCTACGTCCCGCACCCGGTGGCCGGGCACCGCTGAGCACGGCCCCGGTCGGGACGTCATACGTCCGGAGGCCTATAGCGCTCGGAACGTATGACGTCCTGCGGTCGCCAGGCCGGACGGAGCCAGACCCTCAGAAGCGGGCCGGCTCCCGGTACTCGCCCCACTCGGCGCGCAGCGCGTTGCAGATCTCGCCCAGCGTCGCCTCGGCGCGGCACGCGTCCAGCATGGCGGGGATCATGTTGCCCTCGCCGCGGGAGGCCTCGACCATGGCGGCCAGCGCTGCGTCGACGGCGGCCTGGTCGCGCCCCTGCTTGCGGGCGTCGAGCTCGCGGACCTGCTCGACCTCGACCTCGTGGGACACCCGGAGGATCTCCAGGTCGTGGGTGATCGAGTCCTCGTGGCAGTTCACGCCGACGATCTTCTTCTCGCCCTTCTCCAGCGCGGTCTGGTACTGGAAGGCCGCCTCGGCGATCTCCGACATGAACCACCCCTCCTCGATGCCGCGGAGGATGCCGCGCGTCATCGGCCACTGGCCGCCCTGGTGGCCGACGTTGTCGCGGACCGCCGCGGCGAGGCCCTCGGTGTCGCGCGAGGAGAGGGTCGAGCCGCCCATCGCCAGGATCTTGTCGAAGATCTCGTAGGCCTCGGCCTCGATCTTGTCGGTCAGTGCCTCGACGTACCACGAGCCGCCGAGCGGGTCGGCGACGTTGACGACGCCGGTCTCCTCCATGATCACCTGCTGGGTCCGCAGCGCGATCTCGGCGGCCTGCTCGCTGGGCAGCGCCAGGGTCTCGTCGAGGGCGTTGGTGTGCAGGGAGTTCGTGCCGCCGAGCACCGCGGCGAGCGCCTCGATGCCGGTGCGCACCACGTTGTTGTAGGGCTGCTGGGCGGTGAGCGAGACGCCGGCGGTCTGGGTGTGGAAGCGCAGCCACTGCGCCTTCTCGGACTTGGCGCCGTAGACGTCACGCAGCCAGCGCGCCCAGATCCGGCGGGCGGCGCGGAACTTCGCGATCTCCTCGAAGAAGTCGACGTGGCTGTCGAAGAAGAACGACAGGCCGGGCGCGAACACGTCGACGTCGAGGCCGCGCGAGAGGCCGAGCTCGACGTACCCGAAGCCGTCGGCGAGCGTGAACGCCAGCTCCTGCGCAGCGGTCGAGCCGGCCTCGCGGATGTGGTAGCCGGAGACCGAGAGCGGCTTGTAGGCCGGGATCTTCTCGGCGCAGTACTCCATCAGGTCGCCGATCAGCCGCAGGTGCGGCTCCGGGGCGAACAGCCACTCCTTCTGGGCGATGTACTCCTTGAAGATGTCGGTCTGCAGCGTGCCGTTGAGGGTGCCGGTGTCGACGCCGGCGCGCTCGGCGGCGACCAGCATCATGCAGAAGACGGGTACGGCGGGGCCGCTGATCGTCATCGACGTGGTGACCTCGCCGAGGTCGATGCCCTCGAAGAGCACCTCCATGTCGGCGGTCGTGTCGATCGCGACGCCGCAGTGCCCGACCTCGCCGAGGCTCTTCGGGTCGTCGCTGTCGCGGCCCATCAGCGTCGGCATGTCGAAGGCCACAGAGAGCCCGCCGCCACCGCGGCCGAGGATCATCTTGTAGCGCTCGTTGGTCTGCTGGGCGTTGCCGAAGCCCGCGAACTGCCGGATCGTCCAGGTGCGGCCGCGGTAGCCGGTCGGGTAGAGCCCGCGGGTGAACGGGAACTCGCCCGGCCACTCGCTGTCGTCGGTGCCGTAGGCCGGCTCGACCTCCATCCCGGAGAGCGTCGTGAAGTCGGCGTCGCGGACCCGGCCCTGCTCCAGCGACCGGGCGTAGCGCTGCTCCCAGCGGCTGCGGGCGGACTCGGCGGCAGGCGTCTCCTGGGTCATGCCTCAAATACTAGGACGTCCAACTATCTCCGTCCACCCGGCCTGCTGATTACCAGGGGATGTCGGATGTCCGTCACTTCCCTCGGGATGCATTCAGGGGGAAGTAACCAATCTCCGGCATACCCTGGTGTTCAGTGGCAGGCCTCAGAAGTCGCCGGCGTCGCGGCGGACCGGGCGCAGCAGCTCGGACAGCCGGCGCAGCTCGTCGGTGCCGAGCGAGCTCAGCGCGAACCGGGCCGCGACCAGGTCGGCGGTGGCGGCCTCGACCAGCTCCCGGCCGGCCTCGGTGATCTCCGCCAGCACCGCCCGGCCGTCGTCGGGATGCCGCCGGCGTACGACGAGTCCGGCCGCCTCCAGGCGGTCGACCAGCGAGGTGACGGAGGTGGCGTGCACCTGCAGCCGCTCCCCCATCTTGCCCAGCGGGAGCGACCCGGTCCGCGCGAACGTGAGCAGCACCAGCGCCTCGTAGCGGGCGAAGGTGAGACCGTGCGGCCGGAGCAGCTCGTCGAGCTGGGCGAGCACGATCTGCTGCACCCGCATCAGCGACGTCACCGCATGCATCTGCTCGACCGCGTCCCAGCGCAGTCCCCACTGCCGGGCCGCCTCGTCGATCGGGTCGAACGGCAGCTTCCTCGCCATGACGGCACACCCTAACGGGCGCGCGCCTCAGCGGGTGCTGAGGTGCGCCGGCGTGGTCACCTGCGAGAAGGCGGTCCCGGCGGCGAGCAGGTCGCAGATCTCCGCGGCCGTGACCGGCCGCGAGAACAGGTAGCCCTGGCCGAGCTCGCAGCCCAGGTCGCGGATCAGTGCGAGCTGGGCGGGGGTCTCGATGCCCTCGGCGATCGACTGGAGGTCGAGCGCGATCGCCATGTCCATGACCGAGCGGACGATCTTCTGGGTGTGCAGGCTGCCCTCGAGGTTGGCGATGAAGCTCCGGTCGATCTTCACCACGTCGGCGTCGAAGCGGTGCAGGTAGCGCAGCGAGGAGTAGCCGGTGCCGTAGTCGTCGACGGCGACCGAGACGCCGCCGGCGCGCAGGTCGGAGACCACCGTCACCGCGGTCTCGAAGTCGACCGACAACGACTGCTCGGTCAGCTCGAGCACGATCTGGCTCGGGTCGATGTCGTGCTGGGCGACGAGCTCGAGGACCCGCGCGGCGAACCCCGGCTCGTCGAGCTGGCGGCTCGACACGTTGACCCCGACGGCGAGCCGGTGCTCGGGGGCCCGCTGCTTCCACCGCTCCAGCTCGGCGCAGGCCTCGTTGAGCACGTACCAGCCCAGCACGTGGATGGACCCGCCGGCCTCGGCCATCGGGATGAAGTCGTCGGGAGGCACCGAGCCCAGGTCGGGGTGGTTCCAGCGCAGCAGGCACTCCACGCCGCGCATCCACCCGGTCGTCAGGTCGACGATCGGCTGGTAGACCACGCTGAACTGGGAGAGGTCCGGCTGCGCGATCTGCTCGCGCAGGTGCACCTGCTTGGCCGCCGCGTCGCGCTCGTGGCCCTCGATGAACACCACGCCGCCCTTGTCCTTGGCCTTCGCCTCGTAGAGCGCGATGTCGGCGTGCGAGAGCATCGAGTGGGCGTTCTCGAGCTCGTCCTCGCCGGCGAAGACCACGCCCACGCTGGCCCGGACCAGGAACCGGCGGCCGCCGGCGACGACGGGCTGTCCGATCTGCTCAATCAGCCGGTCCGCGGTGGCGCGCACCTCCGAGGTACTGCCCCGCATCAGCAGGGCGAACTCGTCGCCGCCGAGCCGGGCGATCGTGTCCTCCGGCCGGACCGCGTTCTTCAGCCTGCGCCCGATCACCTCGAGCACCAGGTCGCCGGACGCGTGCCCGTGCCGGTCGTTGATGACCTTGAAGTCGTCGAGGTCGATCAGCAGCAGCGCCGACCGCTCGCCGGCGTGGTCCTCGAGGACCTGCTCGATGCGCCTCATCAGCAGCGCGCGGTTCGGCAGCCCGGTGAGCGCGTCGTGGTAGGCCTCGTGCGTGAGCTGGTCGGTGAGCCGGCGACGCTCGCTCACGTCGTGCAGCGTGAGCACCGACCCCTGCAGGGCCTGCTCGGTCAGCTGGCCCAGGGCGGTGATCTCGAACCAGCCCCAGCTGCCGTCCGCCTTCTCGACCCGGCACTCGACGAAGCCGTGCCGGGCGCGGCCGTCGAGCACCGGCCGGACCGTGTCGAGCACCGCCTGCACGTCGTGCGGGTGGATGTGCGCCTGCAGCTCCTGCGCGGTCTGCGCCTCGCTGGTCCAGGGACCGAGCGTGGTGGCCGCCGAGGGGCTGCAGTAGCGCATGCCCCCGTCGGCGTTGATGACCACGACGACGTCGGACAGGTTCTGCACCAGGTCGCGCCACCACTGCTCACGGTGCCGGAGCTCGACGGTACGACGCTCGACGGCGTCGCCCAGCGTGCGCGCCACGGCGGTGTGGTCGGCCGCGACGACGACCTGCCGGACCACGACGGCCACCGCCAGCACGCCGCCCACCCAGGCGACGAGCGTGCCGTGGCTGCCGAGCGCCTTCGGGTCGCTGAGGAGGGCGGTCAGCGCGACCGCGACGGCCGCGTAGGGGATCAGCTGCTGCACCATCGGAGCCGGCTCCCCGTAGGCGGAGGGGCCCGGCCGGTCCGGTGCGGCCACCGGCGCCAGCGCGGCGAGCCCGACCATCACGAAGCTGATCAGCCAGCCCACGTCGAGCAGGCTGCCGGGCAGGAAGCCGTCGCCGAACGTCTGGGCGACGTAGATGCTGTCGGTGAGCGCCAGCGCGAGCAGGCCGCCGCTCATCGGCACCCACACGTGCCGGCGCGCGTGCGGCAGCATCAGCCCCTGCGTCATGACCAGGGAGACGACCGCCACGTCGACGAGCGGGTAGCTCAACGCGTCCAGGCGTGTGAACGGCGAGATGTCGGCGCGCAGCACCGGTTCGAGTACCCACACCAGGCTCGTCAGCAGCAGCGATCCGGCGATGACCACGCCGTCCAGTGCGGTCCGCCAGCGTGCCCAGGCGGTGCCGTCGGCCCGGGGGAAGCGGATGATCGCGATCGCCACCGGCACGGCGTAGCCGATGTAGCCGACGTCGGCCCACGACGGGAACGGCGTCCGGTCGCCGAGCCCGAGCTCGTAGACCGCGAACGCGACGGAGCCGAGCGCCCACGTCCAGCACCCGGCGGCCAGCCAGGCCCAGGCCGTGTGCCGCCCGGCGCGCAGCCGGTGGCCGAGCAGGCAGGCCCACCCCGCCGCTGCCGGAGCCGCGACGAACACCAGGTCGCTGACCGCCACGCGCAGCCGATCGCTGCCGACGCCGAGCATCAGCCAGAGCAGGTAGGCCCCGGTCGCTGTCGCGGCCACCACCAGCCCGGTGCGGTAGCGCGCCAGCTGTTCGGCGTGGCCCGGACCCGTCGCAGGAGCGGGGACGGGGCCCGGCGAGGAAGCGTCGACGGCTGCAGCAGCAGCTCGATGCATGCGCAGGCCACCCCCGATCGTCGTCCGGCCGAGACCAGTGTGCCGGTCCCCGAGTCGTTGCGCCTGCAAAATGTCCGAATCGTCCGCCGGCGTGTCAGACCTGCTCGGCCCACCGGAGCGTCGCGGGCCGGCCGAGGCGAGTCGTACGTCGCGACACCACCAGCGCGATCAAGGTCGCGGCCAGGAACAGCACCACGCCCACGCCGCCGAGGACCAGCCACTGGGTGCCGTAGTCCGGGGCGGGGGCGAACTCGTCGGCGGGCCCGAGGCTGATCGCCGGAAGCACGAGCCGGACCGCCAACCAGGCCGAGGCCAGGCCGAGCGCCACGGCGAGGCCGAGCATGACGACGTACTCCAGCACCGAGGCACGCAGCAGACTGCGCTGGGTCACCCCGACGACGCGCAGCGAGGCGACCTCGTAGGAGCGCCAGCGCGACTGCAGGACCGCGGAGGCGAGCACCCCGAACACCGCCAGCAGCAGCGTCGCCAGCCCGACGATCAGGAACAGGCGCAGGCCCAGGCTGAACGCGTCCCCGCGCAGGTCGGCGAGCCGGCCGTCGAGGGTGGCGATCGGGATCAGCGCGACCCCCGCCTGCTCCACGGCGTCCAGCATCGCCTGCGGCGTTCCCGGCGCCGCCCAGAGCTCGGGCAGCACCACGGCACCGGGCGGCGGCTCGAACTCGACCAGCGAGGTCTCCAGGTCGCCGAGCTCACCGACCGACCCGACCAGCGGCAGGGCCTGCGCCCGGGCCACCACCCGGATGGGCACCGCCTGGCCGTTGAGCGCGACGCCGGCCACCACGTCGTCGTCGTAGGTGATCGCGTCGGCACTGCCCGCCCGTCGCGCCGGCGGCGTCGGCGTCGCCTCGGCCACGACCATCGGCACGACGTCCGGGGTCACCGCGGGCGTGATCGCGGCGAACCCCGCCACCGTGGTGGGCGTCGGCCCGGAGCCCGGGGGCAGGTGACCGAGCGAGACCTCCAAGGCGAGGTCGCCGTCGACCGCGTCGAGCTGGACCGGAGGGTCGACGAGCGACACCGGGAACGGCCGCGCTGCCCGCCAGCCGCCCGGCTCCGTGAGCCCCCAGTCGACAGGCTTCCCGTCCACCTCGACCGTCCCGAGCCGGAGCGTGCCGTCGACGTCGAGCACCGACCGGCTCTCGCCGGTCAGGAACAGCTTCTCCACGGTGCACCGGTCGTCGCAGGCGGGCGCGTTCGCCGACAAGGTCACGGTGCCGGCGCGGTTGCGCAGCCGGCCGAGCTCGATCTCGCGCTGCTCCCCGTCATCGTTGACGTACTGGATCCACAGGTGCGACTCGGCCTGCGTCGAGGACTCAAGCGCCACGTCGCGGACCTCGACCGAGACCCGGTCCCCGGTGAACTCCGGCCGGTTCTCGGGCGGGCGCAGCAGCGCTGCGACGCGCTCCACGGAGGCCTCGGTCCACGACGGGTCCCACGCACCGACGGCGGCCAGCCTCGTGCTGTCGACGAAGACCCGGCGGGCCAGCCCGTCGCCCTGCTTCTGCTCCAGCGCCGCAGCGAGGTAACGGCCCTCGGGGTCGACGGCCCGGGTGACGTGCAGCAGCCGGCCGGGCGACACCTCGGTCCGGTAAGTGCTCGCCGCGCCGACCTCGGCGCGGGCGCGACTGACCCGCCAGTCGTCGGACACCGCCGAGGCGGAGCCGGCGAACGTGATCACCGAGACCGCGAGCAGCAAGGGGATCATCAGGTTGGCCAGGTCCTGGCGCCGGGCCAGGCGACGCGAGGCGAGGTAGGCCGGGGTGCCGCCGGCCGTCGACGTACGACGCACCCACGTCCGGCTCAGCACGCGCAGCAAGGACGCCCCGCCGACGGCCACCGCGAGCGCGATGAACAGCGGCGCGACGAGCGCGAGCAGCTGGTTCGACTGGTCGCCGGACGTGAGCAGCTGCAGGACGGCGGCCGCTGCCACGGCGAGCACCGCGACGCGCAGCACCAGACCGACGCGGGACCCGGTCCGGGTCGACAGCGCGGCCGCGAGGGCGCGCGCGAGCGGCTCGCCCATCACCTCGAGCGCGGCGACGACGGACGCCCCGGCGGCCGCGAGCGTGACGAGCAGCAGGGAGGTCCACGCCGCCGCGTCGAGCGCGACCGGGATCCCGGGCGTGAGCCAGAGCCGCGCCACGACGTGCGCGGCGCCGACCGCGAGGGCCAGCGCGATCGGCACGGCGAGCGCCACCACGAGGAACGGCTCGCCGACCGCGAAGCTGAACACCTGACCGCGGGAGTGGCCGCGCAGCTTCGCCAGGGCCACGTGGGGACGGCGCACCGCCGCGCCGGCGGCGACCAGGGCGAAGAGCAGCAGCAGCGCCAGCACGACCAGCGGCGCGAGCGCGGCGACCATCACGCGGGACAGCAGCGACCGCTCGGCCCGCACGTCGTCGAAGATGTAGGCCAGCTGCAGGTCCTGCGCGGGGTCGACCGCCGGGCTGTTCAGGGCCCGGTCGACGAACGCGTTCATCAGCCGCTCGGTGTCGCCCATCGTGTCGAGGTCGACGCGGTCGGTGTCGACGACCCGGTCGACGCCGCCGATGAACGTCTGGCTGTCCATGGACTCCGGCGCAGCCAGCAGGGCCGGGGTGAGCGGGTCCGCGGCGGCCTGGGTTCCGGTGGCGGCGGTGGGGTCCAGGTGCTCGAAGCCCGCGATCCGGGTGTCGTCGTACCACCGCGGCGAGGTGGGGTCGGTGACCCGGTAGGTGCCGACGACGTCGAAGGTCCGGCGCTTGTCGAGAACCTTCTCGACCTGCTCGACGTCGCCTCCGGGCAGGGAGCGCTCGCGCAGCACCTTCTGCTGGAAGCCGAGGGTGAGCGTGTCCCCGGCACCGAGGCCCAGCCGCTCGGCCATGGTGGCCTGCAGCAGGACCTCGCCCGCGGCCTCGGGGCACCGGCCCGTCACCTCGGCGAGGTCGCACATGCCCTCGCGCCAGTACAGCGGCGCGGTGAAGACGGTCTCCTCGAAGCTGAGCTTGTAGCCGGTGTCGCGCAGCCAGCGGGTGGGCGGTCCCCAGTACCTCTCGACGCCGGGAGAGTCCACGATCGCGTCGGCCTGGTCGACCAGCGTCGGCGGGTCCTGGGGCGTCGCGAGCCCGAGGCCCCCGCTCTGGGCGGCCTCGACCGCGGGCAGCGCGAGGCTCAGCCCGGTGGCGTAGTGGGGTTGCGCCGCGATCCGGCTGTCGATCAGGTGCTGCCCGGAGGCGCGGCCGTACATCGGCCCGAGCACCGCAGCGGTCATCGCGACGACGGTCACCAGCAACGCGCTCGCGTTCAGCCCGCGCCGCGCCCACAGCC
This sequence comes from Nocardioides sp., assembly GCA_051960495.1. Classification (GTDB taxonomy): domain Bacteria; phylum Actinomycetota; class Actinomycetes; order Propionibacteriales; family Nocardioidaceae; genus Nocardioides_B. The sequence goes on from JBQCEF010000504.1 coordinate 10,781, forward strand.
CGGCCAGCAGGACCTTCACGGCCGGGCCCCCGTCTCCTCGACGGCGCGCAGCAGCACGCCCTCCTCGGTGGGCTCGAACTGCACCAGCGTCCCGGCGGGGAACCGGGTCGCGAGGTCGTCGGGGATGTGCACCGCGCCGTCCTCGTCGACGACACCGAAGTCGAAGCCGTGCCGGCCCTCGGAGCCGATCCGGCCGTTGCGGATGGTGATGCTGCGCGGCATCGCGGCCGCGACCTCCGGGTCGTGGGTGACCAGGACGACCGTGGTGCCGAACTCCGCGTTGACGAGGTGGATCAGGCCCAGCATGGCGTCGCGGTCGTCGTGCGCCAGCTGTGAGGTGGGCTCGTCGGCCAGCAGCAGCCCGGCCCCGGAGGACACCGCGGCCGCGAACGCGATCCGCTGCCGCTCGCCGCCGGACAGTCCGGCCAGCGTGCGTCCGGCCAGCGACTCGAGGCCCAGCGCGTCGAGCAGCTCCTGGGCGCTGGGCAGGCGGCGTCGTACGGCGGGCGAGACCGCCTTGCGCGCGAACTCGACGTTCTCGACCGCGGAGGCGTAGGGCAGCAGGTTGCGCGAGGCACCTTGCAGCAGCGAGGCGACCGTGCCCGAGCGCAGCCGGCCGAGCTCGCGCTCCCCCACCCGGGAGATGTCGTGGCCGGCGATGATCACCTTGCCGGCCGAGGGCCGCAGCACCCCGCCGAACAGGCTCCGCAGTGTGGACTTCCCCGATCCCGAGGGGCCGAGCAGCGCGACCTGCTCGCCGGGCCGGATGTCGAGGTTGACCCCGCGCAGCGCCACGACGTCGTGGCCGCCGGCGGTGGTGTAGATCTGCACGACGTTGACGCAGCGAACCGAGACTCCGGTACGTCGTTCCGCGGCAGTGGCGGCCGGGGTCACGAGCCCGGCCTCCGGAACATGTCGTGCTCGTGGCCGGGACCGTCCTCGAGCGTCGGCACGGTCCGCACCGGGACGCCCTGGACCCGCCCCTCGACCAGGTGCAGCTCGTCGTCGCACAGGTCGGCCACGTCGGGGTCGTGGGTCGCGACCACCACCACGGCCCCGCGCTCGGCCTCGGCCCGCAGCTCGGCGACCACCAGGTCCCGGTTGGTCTCGTCGAGCTCGCTCGTGGGCTCGTCGGCAAGCAGCACGTCGGGCTCCACCGCGAGCGCCCTCGCGATCGCCACCCGCTGGAGCTGCCCGCCGGAGAGCTCCGAGATCAGCCGGTCCGCGAGGTCGCCCACCCCGAAGCGCTCCAGGGACGCCACCGCCCGGCGGACCGCGTCCCCCGGGGTCACCCCACGGGCTCGCAGCGCCACCGAGACGTTCTCCTCGGCGGTCAGGCTCGGCACCAGCCCGTAGGTCTGCAGCACGAAGGCGGTGCCCGGCCGCGGCTCGCCGTTCCGCGTGCCGACCGCCTCGCCGCCGAGGTCGACCTCGCCCCGCGACGCGCGGATCAGGCCGCCGAGGACGCTGAGCAGGGTCGTCTTGCCCGAGCCGCTGGAGCCGGTGACGGCGAGCAGCCGACCGGGGTGCGCCTCGACGCTGACGTCGTCGAGAAGCGGTCCCGCCGGCCCTGCGACCGTGATGCCGCGCGCCACCAACGACTTCTCGACCATCTCGCTTCGCTTCCTCCCCGTTCCCCCGGTCGGAGCGAAGCCTCCCCGCACCCCGGCCGGGCGCGCAAGACGGCGGGCCCGGCCGTGTCGAGATCGTGACCTGACACGGGCCGGGCCTCATCCCCGCCTACGTCATCCGGACGGGGCGATGTTGTGGTTGCCGCTGAACAGGTTGTCGGGGTCCCACTGCTGCTTGAGCGCCGCCAGCCGCTCGTACTTCCCCGGGCTGAAGCCGGCACGGACGTGCTCCTCGCTCGTCTCCGGCTCGAAGTTGAGGTAGACGTGGCCGGTGCGCGCCGACGACACGGCGTCGGTGAAGTCGTGGACCCAGGCGATCTCGCGCTCGGTGTCGGCGGGGTCCTCCCAGGCCGCGATCGGGTGGGCCATGTAGGGGGCGTTCCGGTCGCTGACCGCGGTGTCGTCCTCGCCGACCCGGGCGATGGCCCCGCCGTGGTGGAAGATGACCCCGCCGGTGAACGGTGACCCGATCTGCCGGCCGTTCTCGAGGTAGCGATCGATCACGTCGTCGGGCAGCGACGTCAGGTGCATGCCCCGGTGGTAGTTCAGCAGGCCGGGCGGGTTGTTGGGGTCCAGCAACGTCTGCAGGGTCGTGTAGGGCATCGGCTGCACGAGGTCCACCCCGCCTGCGGTGAGCTCGCGGATCGGGCGCAACGCGTCCTCCGCGTCGGCCGTGTCGCCCAGCCAGGCCACGACGATCAGCAGCACCGGCTTGCCCACCAGCTCGGGCGGGACGAAGTCCTCCGGCGGCGCCAGCGCCGTGACGGTGGCCGCAGCCAGGTCCTCCGAGGCCTGCTCGACGTAGTCCCGCAGGCCGTAGGCGACGTCCCGGGTGTGGTCGCCGTCGTTGGGTATGGCGAGCAGGCCGGCCAGCATCAGGGGGCGGACCGGGTGGAGCCGGAACTCGAACGAGGTGACCACGCCGAAGTTCGCACCGGCGCCGCGCAGGCCCCACATCAGCTCGGGGTTGGTGTCGTCGGTGACGTGCACCATCTCGCCGCTCGCGGTGAGTAGGTCCGCGGCGACCAGGTTGTCACAGGTCAGGCCGTACTTCGTCGACAGCCAGCTGTAGCCGCCGCCCAGGCAGAAGCCCCCCACCCCGGTCGTCGTGACGCGGCCGCCGGGGGTGGCGAGCCCGAACATCTCGGCCTCCCGGTCGTACTCGCCCCAGAGCACCCCCGCGTTGCAGATGGCCGTGCCTCGCTCGGGGTCGATCTGCACGCCCTTGAGGCTGGAGAGGTCGATCTGCACGCCGCCCTCGACCATGCTGACCCCGGCGACGCTGTGGCCGCCGCAGCGCACGGCGAGAGGCAGCCGCTGCTGGCGCGCGAACGCCACGGCGTCCCGAATGTCGGCGGCGCCGGTGGGGCGCACGATGAGGGCCGGGCGGCGGTCGACCATCCGGTTGTAGACCGCGCGGGCAGCGTCGTACTCCGCATCGCCCGGTCGTAGTGCCTGGCCCCGGAAACCGTCCGGTAGGCCGATCTGTGCCGCAATGCTGGTGGTGCTCATGGGGACTCCTCGTCCGAGCCGCTTCCCTTGCGGGCTGTCCCCTCGTGGGTGCCGTCCCCCCGTCACAACCGGTCAAGTCAACGCCTGCGCAGCCCCTGTGCGCAATGGGTCATCGGCGCCATCCGCCGGCACGCCGCCGCGATGACCTTCGACCCTGGCGCGGGTGATCGGTGTCCCCGGAGGCTGGCCGCATGGGGGCAGCGGTCACGGTCACGGGTCTGCGCAAGCGCTACGGCGAGAAGGTGGCCGTCGACGGCCTCGACCTCGAGGTCGACCAGGGGGAGATCTTCGGTCTGCTCGGGCCCAACGGCTCGGGCAAGACCACGACGGTCGAGTGCATCCAGGGGCTTCGCCGGGCCGACGCCGGGCGGATCGAGGTGTTCGGCCACGACGCGGTGCACGACGTCGGCGCGGTCCGGCGGATCGTCGGCAGCCAGCTCCAGGACTCCGCGCTGCCCGACCGGCTCCGGGTGGCCGAGGCGCTCCGGCTCTTCTCGACCTTCAAGCCCGGCGGCCCGCCGTGGCAGCAGCTGCTCGAGGAGTGGGGGCTGGCCGACCGGCGTGACACCGCCTTCGGCGACCTGTCCGGCGGCCAGCGGCAGCGTCTGTTCGTGGCGCTCGCGCTCGTCGCCGACCCGCGGCTGGTGGTCCTCGACGAGATGACCACCGGGCTGGATCCCGCGGCCCGGAGGGTGGCCTGGGGACTGGTCGAGGCAGTGCGCCGCCGTGGCACGACCGTCGTCCTGGTCACCCACTTCATGGACGAGGCCGAGACGCTCTGCGACCGGCTCGCCGTCCTGGTGGCCGGCCGGGTGGTCGCACGCGGCACCCCCGGCGACCTCGTGGCGGCGCACCGGCGCGGCAGCGTCGTACGGTTCACCGTCCCGGCGGAGCGCGGCGTCGCCTTCCTGTGGGCCGTGCGCGGCGTCGAGCAGGTGCACGTCGCCCCGGCCGGCCACGTCGTCGTCACCGGCTCGGGCCCGCTGCTCGCCCGGGTGGGGCACGCACTGGTCGCGCGCGGGATGGCCCCGACGGACCTGCGCAGCGACGCCGTCACGCTCGAGGACGCCTACCTGGCCCTGACCGGGAGCGGCCCCAGCAACGGGGCCCGACGATGAGGGCGTTCTCGGCGATGACCCGCGTCGAGCTCAAGCTGTTCCTCAGGGAGCCGTTGACGGTGATGTTCGTGCTCGTCCTGCCGCTGGTGGTCCTCTACGTCCTCAACGGCGTTTTCGGCGCCAATCCCGACCCGACGGTGTGGGAGGGGTTGTCACCGATCGACTTCTACACCTCCGCCTACGTCGCGCTGGTGGCGTCGACGGCAGGCGTGCTGTCCCTGCCGGTGCACCTCGCCGGCTACCGCGAACAGGGCGTGCTGCGCCGGTTCCGGGCCTCGGCGGTCTCTCCGGCGGCGCTGGTCGGCGCGCACCTGGCCGTCACCGCGGCGATCGCCGGCGCGGGGGCCGTGCTGCTCAGCGTGGTGTCGGTGGCCGGCTACGACGCCGCGCTTCCCGAGTCGTGGCCGGGGGTGCTGGTGGCCTTCGTGCTGGTGGCGACGAGCTTCGCGGCGCTCGGCGCGGCGCTCGGCCTGCTGCTGCCGACCGCCCGGGCCGCACAGGGCCTCGGCGTGCTGCTGTTCTTCGTCTTCATGATGCTGGGCGGCGCCGGCCCGCCCCGCGAGGTGCTCCCGCCGGCGCTCGACGCGGTGGCTGCGGGGATCCCCGTCACCTACGCGGCCGCCCTGCTCCGCGCCCCGTGGATGGACGGTGGCTGGGACCTCGGCGCCACGGTGTTCCTCGCCGGGATGCTCGCCGCGAGCGTGGGCGTCGCCGGCTGGCGGCTCCGGGCGCGGTACGCGTCCTGACGCCGACCGGCTCGTGCTTCGCCGTCAGAGGAGCTCGCCGCGCCTCCGGGTGAGGTAGGCGCGTTCCGCGGAGTTCTGCGTGGCGGCCACGGCAGCGTCGTACTCCCCCTTCGCCTCGCCGCTGCGTCCCAGCCGGCGGAGCAGCTCCGCGCGGGTGGCGTGCCAGG
>JBQCEF010000505.1:0-6680 GCA_051960495.1 Nocardioides sp.
ACCGACCGGTCACCCCGACCGGCGCTGACGGAAGGAGGGGGCCATGCCCCTCTACATGGACGTTCACCACGTCGACGGCGGCGTGCGCATCGAGGACGTCGCCACGGCCCACGAGGCCGACCTGCAGACGCAGGGCGCCCACGACGTCAACTACCTGCGCTACTGGGTCGACGAGGGCGCGGGTAGGATCTTCTGCCTCGTCGACGCGCCCTCCCCCGAGGCCGCCCACACGGTGCACCGGGAGGCACACGGGCTCGTCGCGGACGCCATCTACGAGGTCAAGGAGGGGTCGTGAACATCGCCAAGCCGCTCCTCGGCGCCGGCCTCGCCACTACGTTGCTCGCTCCGGTGCCGGCGCAGGCACAGCCGCCGCTCGACCTGCAGGCGGCACGAGCCGCGACCGCCCGCTTCCACTCGATCCAGCAGGCCACCGCAGCCGGTTACGCCGAGCTTCTTGACGCCCAGAGGATCGCATGCATCGACAACCCGGCCGGAGGCATGGGGATCCACTACGTCAACAACGACCTCGTCGGGGACCCGGCGCTCACGCCGACGGCTCCGGAGGCGCTGGTCTACCAGCCGATGCCGGACGGCCGGATGAAGCTGGTCGCGGTCGAGTACGTCATCCTCGAGTCCGCGTGGCGCCAGACCCACCCGGACCCCCAGGACGTCCCCTCGCTCTTCGGCGAGGACTTCGAACGGCTTCCGGGCGACGACGAAGCAGAGCCGCAGAACCGCTACGGCCTGCCCGCCTTCTACGAGCTGCACGTGTGGCTGTGGGAGCCGAACCCGGAGGGCACGTTCGAGGACTGGAACCCGAACGTGACCTGTCCCTAGCGGCGGCGGGCGGCGCGCACCAGCCCGGCGAGCGCGGCGACCAGGACGACGCCGAGCGCGACCGAGACCGGGTCGGGACCTCCGGTCTCGACAGGCTCGTCGACCCGGGACGGCTTCTCGGCCGGATCCGCCGCCCGGGGGCGCTCGACCACCGCGGCGAGGTCCGCCGGGAGACCGATCTCGAGCACGGGTGCGTGCAGGCCCTCGCTGCTCAGCATGATCCGGCCGTCCTCGCCGATCGCCACACCCTCACCCTGCTTCTGCGGCGGCAGCGTCACCCTGCCCACCGGCTCGAAGCCGGGGAAGGTGTAGACGGTGGCTGCCCCGTAGCCCCGCAGCAGCACGTGCCGCCCGTCGGGGAAGAACGCCCCGTCGGTCACGAGGCCCGTCACCTGGGCGAACGGCCGCAGCCGGTTGGTGCGGCCGGCTGCGAGGTTCCGGGCCTCGTAGACCGTGCCGCCGAAGACCGTCTTGGAGACGACGAAGACGCGGCCGCTGCGCGGGTGCACCAGCAGCGTCTCCGCGTCGCGCGCCCCACCGGGGTAGGCGACGTCGAACCGGCGCGCCGCCAGGTCACGGCCCGGCTCGACCCGGTAGAGCGCGACGGACGGGCGGCGGCGCAGGTTGTCGCCCAGGTCCCCCACCCAGACGTCGCCACCCGGAGCAGGGGCCAGCGCCTCCACATCGACCACGTCGTCGTCGGTGTACGTCGTCACGCCGGCGGTCTCGCCCGTGGCCGGGTCGACCGCGTAGAGCACCGGGCCGGAGCCGGAGTCGTTCATCGGGTATACGACCGAGCCGGCGTCGACGAGGCCGCTGGACTCGGTGATCGCCGGGTCCTCGAACCGGAAAAGCGTCCGGTGCCCGGCGCCACCGCCGGAGCCGGATGCGGCCGGGGCAGCGACGAGCGCGGCACAAACCCAACCCGCCAGCAGCAACCCGGTCCGGCTACCCCTGCCGGTAATGCAGGAGCTCCGCCAGTTTGGGGTGGACGCCCCAGGTCCGGGTGAGCTCCTCGAGCTCGGCGCGCGCCGACTCCGGGGCCGGTGCTCCGGTGCGGACCGCGCGCAGCAGGGTGTTGCGGGGGGTGTGCTGGCTCTCCACGAACTCGATCACGTCGACCCGGTAGCCGACCAGCCGCAGGATCGAGGCCCGCAGCGCGTCGGTGAGCGTGTCGGCGAACCGCTCGCGCAGGATGCCGTTGCGCGTGAGCGCGGAGTAGGGCGCGGGGGTCGGCGCCCGGCGCAGCTGCGCGGCGACGTCGTGGTGGCAGCACGGCGCGGCCAGCACCAGCGGGGCGTCCCAGGCGACGGCGCGCGCGAGCGCGTCGTCGGTGGCGGTGTCGCACGCGTGCAGCGCGAGCACCACGTCGGGCGGCCCGGGCAGCAACCCCTCCAAGGAAGCAGTCGCGATGTCGCCCTGCACGAACGTCATCGTCGCGGAGACACCGAGCTCCTCGGCCAGTGCCGTGCTGTGCTCGCGCGACTGCGCCTTGACGTCCACCCCGACGAGGTGGGCCGGCAGCCCCCGGACGTCGTTGAGGTAGGCGTGCGCGGCGAAGGTCAGGTAGGCGTTGCCGCAGCCCAGGTCGACCACGCGCAACGGGTCCTCGGCGGTGGGTGTCCGCAGCCGGCCGGTGGCCAGCGCGTCGTCGACGGCCGGGCCGAGGCTGCGCAGCAGCTCCTCGACCTGCCGGTACTTCGCCTGCCGGCTCGGCTTCACCCGCCCCTGCTCGTCGGCGATCCCGATCGCGCGCAGGACGGGGTGCTCCTCGGGAAGCAGCCGCGGCTTCTTCCGATCGTGGCTGCGCGCGGACTCCTCGTCGGCGGCCGGCTCGGCCCGGGCCGAGGTGTGCACCATCGCCTCGAGCTTCTTGGTCACCCGCAGCTGGTGGGTCTCGGTGGTGGTCTCGACGTGCCAGTTGCCGAACGGCTCGTCGAGCAGCGCGTCGACGGCGTCCCGAGCCTCCGCTCCGGGCGCGTGGTTGGCGGTGCGTGCCTGGGTGTCGTCGTACGCCGTCACCTGCAGGCGGCGGCCGGCCTTGAGGTCGACGTAGCGCAGCTCGACCCGGCGCCAGCGCGGCTGTTGCCCCTTCTGCCGGCCCGACGCGACGGCACGGACCAGCACGGTGTCGTCCAGCAGCAGCCCCCGCATCCGGGCGAGCGCGCGCAGCAACGGCTCGGCCGCCACCTCAGCGCCCCACCAGGGCCGCGACGGCGACGATGAGGATCAGCCCCACCAGGGCGCCCGGGATCACCATGCGTCGGTAGCGGGGGTTCATGGGCCTGAGTTTATCGGCGGACGAATCGGACGACCCGATCGCGCTATTTACCGCCTCCCGGGCCGGGCCTAGCGTCTCGAAAAGGGGTCGTCCGAGCACGGGAGGTGCACGAGGTGTTCATCCAGATCATGCAGGGCAGGTGCAGCAAGCCCGACGAGCTGCGCGCGATGACCGAGCGCTGGGTGTCCGAGCTGGCCCCGGGGGCGACGGGCTGGCTGGGCGGGACGTTCGGGTTCACCGACGACGGACAGGCCGTGGCCGTCGTCCGGTTCGAGTCCAAGGAGGCGGCGCAGGCCAACTCCGAGCGGCCGGAGCAGGCGGCGTGGTGGGCCGAGATGGAGAAGCTGTACGACGGCCCCGTGGAGTTCCACGACTGCAACCGGGTCTCGATGATGATGGACGGCGGGTCCGACCAGGCGGGGTTCGTCCAGGTGATCCGCGGCAAGCTCGACGACCCCGACGCGATCGAGTCCGGGATGCGCGAGATGGAGACGGTGCTGCACGAGGCCCGCCCGGACATCATCGGCGCGACGCTGGCCATCGAGGACGACGGGACCTTCATCGAGACGGTGGCGTTCACCGACGAGGCCACCGCACGCCAGAAGGAGAGGACCGCGATGTCGCAGGGCGCGGCCGCCGACATGATGCAGCGGTGGGACCAGATGACCCACGACGTGCAGTACCTCGACCTGCACCAGCCCTGGTTCGCCTCGAAGCTGTAGAGGGCAGACCACCACCGCGAGCGGGGCCACCGCACGGCCCCGCTCGTCCGGAGGGCTGATCTCGCACGCGAAGCACCGTCCGTCGCCACGGACGGTGCTCTGCGTGCGGAACTGCGGACGGCGAACACCTCTTGTGCGGGTGCTCCGGTCCGCCCTCAGCCGATGAGCTCGTCGAAGCCGTAGGGGTCGGAGGGGGCTCCCCAGAACTCGACGACCTTGCCGTCGCGGAGCCGGAAGATGTTCGCCCCGTAGCCGGTCAGCGTCCGGCCGCCGCGGCTCCCCGTCGAGCGGACCAGGGCGACCCCGCGGTCGTCGTCGGCGAAGACCGCCTCGACGTCCATGTGGAACGACCCCTCCATGACCTCGGCGAGCCGGCCGAAGTGCGCGTAGACCGCGTCCCGGCCCTCGAAGTCGCCGGCCAGCTGGTTGCGTCCCGGCTCGTGCCAGAGCAGGTCCTCGGCGAACATGTCGTCGAGGGCGGCGAAGTCCCCGGCGGCGAACGCGGCGTACCCAGCCCTGATGAGCGTGACGTTGAGATGTTCGGTGACCATCTGTGCGGTCACCATCTTCTGCCCCTTCCGATCCGATGCCTGCTCGCGGCGACCATCGCCCGACGGCACGGCGTCGACGTTGCCGCTCGTCGGACGACGAGACATCACTTGATCGGGTGATGCGAGATGGCCGCGAGCTCGACCCGGTTCGAGACGCCGAGCTTGGCGAACACGTGCCGCAGATGGGTGTTCACCGTGTGCGGCGAGATGTAGAGCCGCCGGGCCACCGCGCCGTTGGTGAGTCCCTCGGCCACCAGCTGCGTCACGGCACGTTCGGTCTCGGTGAGGCTCTCCCAGCCACCCGTCGGCCGGTGCCGCGGGCCGTGCGCCCCCGGGCGTACGCCGAGCGCCCTGAGCCTGGCGCGGAGGCGGGCGGCCCATGCGTCGGCCCCGGCGCGCTCGAAGCGCAGCAGAGCCTCGGTGAGCAGCGCCGCAGCCTCCTCGACGCGTCCGCGGTCGGCCAGCAGCAACGCGGCGTCCTCGCACGCACCGGTGTGCTCGAGCAGCAGGGGTGCGCGCCGCGCCCAGCTGACTGCCTCGAGCAGCGCGTCGGCGTCGTCCTCGACCAGCCCCTGGCAGCGCAGCGCCGCACTCCTCACGGTAGGCACGCCGGGGGCGAGGGTTGCGTCGGCAGCGGCGGCGGCGGCCACGTCGGCAGCGACGCCTCGATGGCCCCGCTCCAGCGCGAGGCGGACCAGGCCGGGGGCGATCCACCGGTGGTAGTAGCGGTCCCCGCGGGCGGTCCCGGCCCGCCAGCACCGCAGCAGGAGCTCGTAGGCACCCTCGATGTCGTCGTCGGCCGCCCGCAGGCCCGCCACTGCGACGCTGAGGACACCGGCGTTGTAGCCGAGCCGGTCGGCCTCGAGCGAAGTCGCGAGCTCCACGGCCAGCTCCCGCGCCAACCGGTGGTCCCCCGCGGCGGTGGCGATGATGGTCCGGAAGGCCAGTGCCTGCGAGGCGAGCAGCTCGTTGCCCTTCTCCTGCGCGGCGCGGCCGGCGGCGACCAGGCCGGGCACCACGTCGGCCCACTCCCCGACGGCGAAGGATGCCGAGGCGTCCGCGGTCAACGTCTCCGAGAGCAACCACCCCGAGCCGAACTCGTCGTCGAGGGCCTGCCGGTAGGCGGTCCTCGCGTCGTCGACGAGGTCGCAGTCGAACAGGGCCAGGCCCAGGAAGAACTTCGGCTGGAGCGGGAGCGACCTGGCGTCAGGGAACTCGGCGGCCAGGGCGGCGGCTCGCCGGGCGTGCGACAACGCTTCCTCGAAGCGGCCGCGTCGCCCCACTGCGACCAGCAGGGCGGTCAGGGTCCACACGGTCATGGCCGCATCGCCGTCGCTCTCGGCGATCCCGAGCGCGCGGCGGGCGACGGACTCCCCGGCGCAAGGGTCGCCGGCGTAGGTCGACGCCCAGCTCTGCTGCGCCAGCACGAACACCTGGTCCGCAGGCCGCAGCACGGTCGGATCCGCGAGGCTCTCCTCGGCCACCGCGACGAGCTCGTCGGCCCGGTTCTGCAGGGCCAGGGAGCTGACCAGCCCGAGGCGCAGCGGAATGTCCACCTCCGGAGCGTGGGGGCGGGCGAGGACCGCCGCCGCTCGCGCCGACGCCTCGGCCACCTTCCCCGCCCGCATCATCGCCTGGACCAGCTCAGCCGACAGCGCGTCGGCGTCACGGTGGCCTCCCGGCACCAGCGCCTCCGCGCGACGCAGGAGCTCGAGGGCGACCTGCGGTGCCCGTGGCGCAGCCTCCTGCGCGGCGTCGCGCAGCCACCTGATCGCCTCGTCGTCCCCCCGCTCGGCCCCGCGCACCACGTGGCCCGCCACGTCGAGCCGGTCGGCGCCACCCGCCACCAGCACCGCCGCCGCCTCCCGGTGCAGCAGGTGGCGGGCGGCCAGCGGCACGTGCTGGTAGACCGCGTCGTGGACGAGCTGGTGCCGGAAGACGACCCGGTCCCCTGCCTCGTCGAGGAGCTGGGCGTCGAACGCGTCGGCAAGCTGCAACACGACCTCGACGGCCGGGCGGCGGGTGACCGCGGCGACGTCGCGCAGCGAGACGGCGTCCCCGAGAACGGCGGTCACCTGGAGCAGCTCGCGGGTCGCCGTCGGGAGATGGCGCAGACGCCGGAGCACGAGGTCGCCGAGCGAGGCAGGCAGCTCGGAGGTGGTCGTCTCGACGAGGCCCCCCTCGCTGCGCAGCACCCCCTCGTCGGCCATCGAGCGGAGCATGGCCACCGCCCACAGCGGGTTGCCGCCGGCCTTGGCGAGCATCGCGGTCAGCGCGGGTCCCGCCGGC
>JBQCEF010000506.1:0-7153 GCA_051960495.1 Nocardioides sp.
ATCAGCCGCTCCCGAACCCGTACCACTGACGGCATGTCAGGTCGTGACACGACGACGACCAGGTCGGCGCGGGCCGCGACGGCGACCGTCGCGGACGCGGCATGGAGGTGCCCGAGGTCGGCGAACAGCGGCAGGGTGCTCTGGCTGAGGGCGTCGGCCAGCGGCGCCCAGTCGCCGATGTTCGCGAACTGCTCCGCCAAGGCAGGCCCGGGTACCACCGTGGTCGTCGAATTGAGAACGTGACTGTGATTGGCCACTGCGGCCGTCCGGTCCGCGCCTCGGGAGGCAGTCACGACCGACAAGACGGTCGGGGTCTCGGGGAGGACCGACCCCTTCGGCCGGAGCCGGATCGCGAGGTCGCCCCCGGCCGGACTTGCCTCGACGACGACCGCGGGCCCGGGCCATGCCGATGCGATCGCAAGCGCCGACGTGGTGACCCCGGGGGCGCCCTTGTCCCCGCACATAGCAATCAACATCAGCCGTCACCCCCGATCGGCGCCTGGACCAGGGCGACGCGTCCCGCAGCGACGTACGCCGTGACCCGCTCGGCGACCGACTCCGGGACGACCAGCGCCAGCCGCGTCCCGGCTCCCTCGACGACTTCGGCCGATGCGACTGTGGCCTGCGGCGCCAGTACCGTCGGGTCGTCCAACTCAGCGGGCGAGCTCGGGTCGCCGGCAGGTGGAACGGCGAGGACCACGACCACATCGCCCGGGACCAGGCCACTCGGAGCACGCGTGGCGTCCAGCTGCAAGCCGACCACTCGCTCGCCCGGTCCGGGGAGCGGCTTGGACGTGACCATGTCGGGCGTCAGGATCTGACCTTCCACGAGACCGACCGCGGCGGTCGACCCGATGACGGTCTGGGCATCCTCTGAGTTGATCGTCGAGTGGACTCCGGCGACCTCGACGACCTGCAAGTCGTCCTTGTCGATGACAGCCCCTGCCGGAACCGGGTGAGCGATCGCGAGGACAGCCTCCCGGTCGCTCTTCTGCTGCCAGAAACACCCGGCGAGCAGGACGGCCATGACGACGAAGAGCACGGCCCCGGCCCACTGCCCGTAACGCCGGGGCACCCGTGGCAGGTCGTGTCCGAGGGACTTCGGACGGGGTTTGGTGGTGCGCGGCTGCTGCTCGGCCGACGTACGCGACCCGGTGTCCGTCGTCATCGGACCACCACCGTCTGCCGCTGGAGCACGCGCATCGTGCTGGTTCCGGCCGGCGCGTCGACAAGGCCCAAGTCATCGCCAGTAGTCGGGCACGTTCCGGTGCAGGTCCACGTCACCTGGTAGCGAAGGGTCGCCGAGATCGCGAAGCTCCCGTCCGGCTCGTCGACGGAGCTGGTCTCGTAGGTGTAGCCGCATGTCGTGGTCGCCGCGTCGGACATTCCCTGCTCCCAAGGCTTGCCGGGGCCGTAGCAGGTGATCGACGCTGGACCGAGGTTCCACACAATCTGCGACGGCGCGGCTGTGACGGTCACGGTCGTCGCTCCTGCGTTGACGGACTTGGTGAGGGTCCGCCACTGGTCGTCAGGGACCCAGAGCCAGTTCTCGACGCCGACGTAGGTCGCAGACGGTGGCGCGGGAGCGGTGTGAACCTCCGCCGGCGCCAGCGGCAATTGGTCCAGGGCCGTAGTGGCGAGTTGCTCTGGCGCCGGTGGGCCCGGCTCCTCGCCCGGTGCGGTCCAGATGACCTGGACGTTGCAGGTTGTCGAGGTACCCGCAGTCTCGCAGGTCGTGCACTGCCACAGGGATCCGTCGGTGTGGCCTTGCCAGGCGGGCGTGCCGGGGGGAGCGTCGTACGGCGCGGCGTAGCACTGGTAGCCCGACCACCAGTAGCCGTCGTTCGTTTGGCACGGGACCTTCGTGCCGTCGGACTTGTAGCACCCGGCTGGTGCCTGTCCGCCGTCTCCTGGCTCTCCGGGGTCGCCTGGCTGCCCGGGCTCGCCGGGGTCGGTGACGACGACGCAGATGACGCCGGACCCCACGCTCACAGGGTCGGTGCCCGGAGGACACGGCGAGTCGCCCTCGCTTGCGGCTCTCGGCACCATGACGACCAGCGGCAGCAACAGCGCAGCGAGCAACGTGCCGAGAGCCCGGGTCAACATGTCGAGCCCTGCTCCGCGATACCCGAGCGCCACCGGTCTTCGCCGCGACGCTTCTCCAGCCGCACGGTGTAGACGTGCGGGTCCTTGAACTGCGGCTGGTTGACCTTCTTGCCGTTCTGCTCCACGACGCGGCCCGACTCGTCGAGGCAGCGGCGAAGGACGACGACGTCTCCCTTGGGCCCGCCCAGGGCGACCGACTTCGGCTTCGTCCAGACGGTCTCCGTCGAGCCGCTGACGGTGACGTTGCTGTTGGCGATCTGCGCGAGGTTGCCCCACGCGGTCGACCAGTCGACGGCGTACCGCTGGTAGAAGCGCTTGGCGGCAACGGTCGTCTCGCCGGTGGCGTAGAACTTGTCGTTCTGCCGTGTGAACGCGTCGTACTCGGTCACCGCAGTCTCGTACGCCGCACGCTCCTGCTCGCTGTAGCCGGCAAGCTCCGGCGGCACAGAAGACGTCGACGCCGAGGGCGCCGACGCGGTCGACGGTGGTTCTGTGGTTGGGGTCGGCGAGGCCCCTTCGTCCCTACAAGCAGCGCAAGCCACCACCAGGAAGGTCGCGAGCACGAGCCGAGATCGCAACATTCCAGGCTCCTCCGAATTGGCGCGTGGCGATGTTGGTCCATTGACCATACGCCCGAGGCGGCCTGCACGGACAGACTGCATCTTCAGCCACATGTGGGACACCGCGCCTCCTCCCGGTTCCGACCCTTCAAGCGCACGAAGGTGCGCGAACGGACATGGAACCCAACATGTCCTCCGAGTCCGTCACCGGCAGCCGGCTCTCCCGACGCCTGTGGACACGTAGTCAGGAAGCGCGGGCTGTGGACGGCCTCGGCGCCGGGATACGTAGCTTCGGGCGGGTGTCGTCGAGCTCGGCCATGAAGCGCTCGAGCGCATCGCTCGGGACGCGGCGGGCACGGCCGACCTTCACCGAACGCAGCTGACCGCTGGACATCAGCTCGTACACCTTCGTCTGCCCGAGCGACAGCCGCTCCATGACGTCGGGAATCTTCAGCAGGACGGTCTCCATCTCCATCTCCTCGGCTCCGGGACCTTCTTCAAGCGCGCCGAGCCGATCGAGTGGACAGGGCTTCGCAGGGACCAGCTCAACTCAGTTGGAGCGTCGCGTGGAACCAACTTCACGTCGCCAGCTGTGACGCGGCTCGGTGGCTTGCCCAACGTCTGTCCGGACCACGGTGTGACGCGGAGGCTGCGGCCCAGTCAGCGCCCCAGAAGGCGAGGACCTCCGGACCGCCCGACCGGGACTCTTGGACGCTCCCCGCACTGATTGCCCAGCGCTGTTCCGCATGTGCTCCGGCGTACGGGACAGCAAGAGACCCGAGCATCGGGCCCGCGGCCTTGTGTTTGCTATACGCGGCGGTACGCCGCAACTCTTGGTCGCTGTTCGCGGGGCCGTGCGTCTACAACTCCGCCGCTCAGATCCGCTTGTTAGGTCGATGCCGTTGCGACGGGTCACAAAGCAATCTCGCGGCATCTCGATGCGCATCCGTCATTCGCTGAGCGGGGAGGAACCCCGATCAGCGCCCAACAAGCCCCAGGGCTGCGTCGGCGATAGAGCCAGGGTCGACGTAGTGGAGCGCATAAGCGTCGGTCAGGCTCGACGACTGGCCGAACTCTGTAACGCCAAGACAACGGATCCGGTCACCGCGAGCCGCGCCCAGAAAGGACAGGGTGTGCGGGTGGCCATCCAATACGGTTACCAAGGGCGCCGGGTAGCCCGCCGGAAAGAGCTCTCCCAGGATGTCGCCACCAGTGCCGGCGTCACGCCGCCCCCGCTGCTGAAGGGAGCGGAACAGTAGATCAGCACTCGTCAGGCAGATCACCCCTGCAACAATTCCGCGCTGGTTCAGGATTTCTGCGGCCTCCAGCACTTCGGGAATGATCGCGCCCATACCAACCAATGTGACCTGCTCGATTGAGAGATCGCGTTCGGTAATGCGGTAGCCCCCGGCCAACGCCTGACGACGCCGACGTTCAAGAAGCTCCGGCTGCTGGGGTAACCTCGCGAGGCCAGGATCGATCGGTCGAGTGGAGAGACGGAAGTACGCCGAAGTGCCCCCCTCTACTCCCACCTTCGACATGGCGTGCAGCATGGTCCATTCCAGATCCTGGGCGAAAGCAGGCTCCCAAGCGACACAACCCGGCTGCTCAAGGCCGATAGACGGCGTTGTAATCGACTGGTGTGCACCACCCTCAGGCGCCAGGGTCACCCCTGACGGCGTGCCAACCAAGATCGATTGGCCCCCGGCATAGATGCCATAAGACCAAGGTTCCAAAGCACGCGACACGAACGGGTCGTAGATCGTGGCGATGGGAATGAGTCGCTCGCCCCAGCGGCTCCACGTCGCACCAAGCTCGCCGAGAAGGCCGACAAGATTGACCTCGGCGATGCCCAGTTCGATGTGCTGACCGGTGGTCGTCTCCGACCACTTCAAGATTCGCTCTGCGTCGTCCGCAAACCAGTCCAACCGGTCGTCAATCGACCAAACACCAGTCTTGTTGATCCAGCCGCCCAGGTTGGTCGAAGACGCGACGTCGGGACTGCACGTGACGACGCGAGCGGCAGCATCGGGCGCATCCCTCGGCAAGTCGGCGAGGAGGCGGCCGAGAGCCGCTTGGGTCGACGTCGCCTTCCGATAAGGGTGCCCCAGGCTAGTTGGGATCGCCACTGCAGCGGTCGCGTTGAACGGCTCGCGGCGCAGAGCTCCCGCTCGTTTGATACACATCTGGCCCGCAGTGCTCTCAGGATCAAAGGTTCGCCACGGATCATCGAGCGACGTGCCGCACGAAGCGGCAAGCGCAATCATCTGTGACTCAGTTAGGAGAGCCGAGTGGTTGTTCGGGTGGCCCTCGGTCGGAAGCCCGCGTCCCTTGACCGTATAGGCGAAGACCACAGTCGGTCGGTACTGGTCGGCAGCTCCGAATGTTTCGGCTAATAGTCCGAGATCATGTCCGCCGAGGTCGCGGATGGCCGCCACGAGGGTACCGGGCTCAAGGCTGCGTATTAGCCCCTGGAGCGCCTCGCTCCCTCCCGCGGCAAGGATTCGTTGAGGCAGCTCGACGGCGTCCGCACGAAGCATCCGCTGATACTCTTCGTTGGGCATTGCTTCTAGCCGGTGCCGGAACTCGCCACCGCCGGGTCGATCGAAGAGTTCACTGATGAGTCGCCCCCACTTCAGCGTCACGACCTGCCAGCCGGCAGCGGTGAACATGCCCTGCAGCCGTTCGATCTGGATGTCGGGCACCACCCGGTCGAGCGACTGGCGGTTGAGATCGACTATCCACAGCAGCTCACCGAGCCGGGCAACGCTCGGGTCAGCTACCGCCTCCCAGATCGCGCCCTCGTCCAACTCTGCGTCGCCAAGGATGCTGACGAAACGACCCGCGCGCGGCGTACCCGCAAAGTGTGACCGTGCGTAGCGTTGCGCCATCGCCGCCCAAAGAGCCGCAGTGGCTCCAATGCCGACCGAGCCGGTCGAGAAGTCCACGGTGTCAGGGTCCTTTAGGCGACTGGGATAGGACTGCAAGCCACCCTTCGCGCGCAGGGTAGTCAAGTATGAACGATCCAAGTCGCCGAGCAGATAGTTGATTGCATGTAGAACCGGTGAGGCATGTGGTTTGACCGATACACGATCGTTCGCGGTCAGCTCATGGAACCAAAGAGCGACCATGATGTCGACGAGGGAAGCGCTCGATGCTTGATGCCCGCCCACCTTGACGCCGGTCGCGTTGGGCCGGCCGCGGTTGGCAGCGTCAACAATTGAGGTGGACAGCCATAGGACACGTTGGGACACCTCACGCAAGGTGCGCAGATCGGCCTTCGCAACCCGAGCGACATCAACTTCGGACATTTGTACTTGGACTCCTTCGCATCTTCGGAACATGTTCAGTGGGCGCGCTCCCGCTCCTGGGCAGCAAGGCAGCAGCCGCTGCGAGACCCGGCGGACAGTCCACCCGTTGCGCCTGATCGCTAGCACTGAGCAATCCGCCTACAACACTCCGTCCGGCCACGACCGCGTATCCTTCGGCAGCGTGCCCTGCGCCATGCTCATGGCGAATGAGCACGTGGCGGATCGTGGAGTCAAGCAACGCGTCATATGCGGGGAGGATTGCACCCCCGGGTATGCCGAAGATGTCCGTGACGCCAGCGGCCTCCAAGGACCTGCCCAAGCTGACAGCCCCAGGGCAATGCAGGGCCACCGCTAATGCCCACCGGGGATGCGGTCCGCATCACGCGAGCGTCGGAACCGGGCACGTCGCATATCGCTCACCAATACCCCCCAGGTGTTGCATCGCGCGAGGTCGCAGGATCAAGAGGTAGCCCCCGGATCGACAGGCACTGTGCCTTCATCAAGTGGTCTGGGTTGAGGCGAGGATCGCCAGGCAGTGCCAGTAACGTGGGCGTCGCCCCAACCTTGATTTCCGCGTGGTCTACTCCCATGAGGCGCCCAGGCACAACCGTCGCCGATGCAATTGCATCGGCCGCGGGGATCGCACCACACAGGACGTGCACAACCGACGCCAAGGAACCGTGAGGTACGCCGGGAATACCGGTGTCGCCGCCAGCGACTACCCTCACACCCTTTGACCAAAACTGAGAGATCCAAGTGGCGCGGAGGGCCAACGGGACCGGGTGATGGAAATTTCGGTCCACGAGGGTGGGTGACAATGTGATGTCATTGGCCAGGAACTCATCGATAATGTCCTCGGGAACTTCGCTCAGCGGTCCCGAGCGCTCGATCATCGTGCCGTGTTCCACGGTGTTCACGCCTGCCCTCGCGGCGGCGCGGACACCTTCGACCGACAGTGCGTGGGCTGCCACTCGAAGGCCACGGTCGTGTGCGTGCCGCACAACTAGACGAAGCAAGTTCTCCGGAAACTCAACGGCGAGTGGATCTGTTGCAGGCGTCATCCTTCCGCCTGTGACCATCACCTTGACCCATGCAGCGCCGAGGTCAGAGACTGCCTTAACCGCGCTGACCGCGTCGGCTTCCGCACTCACCTCGTGGCCGATGTAGGCGAGGTGG
>JBQCEF010000507.1:0-2582 GCA_051960495.1 Nocardioides sp.
ACTTCCCCCAGCAGATGCGGTTCGGACGGAGTCTCGATGCCAGCCTTGTCCAAAGGCTCGACAATGCCCTCTCTATACGTCTCGGGGATCATTTCAATCCAACGACGGAAAGCCTCGGCCGGGGCGCTTCGGTAGGTCACGAATTGCTGACTAACGTATCCGAGGGGAGATGGGAAGCCTTCAGGAAGCGCGATGTCGAACGTCAAGTCCGCCCGCTCGCCAGCGGCTAAGGCGGCATGCCAATCGCCGACCCATCGCGCGGTGCTTTTGCCGACGCTCGGAAGGGCCGTCAAGGAAAACAGGTCCGGGGAAAGCGGCACGACGAAGCCTTCGACTCCCACCATGATGGCGCGATTCAGCGCCCCCACGTTTGGCCCGAGGTCAATCAATGCGTAGTCCGCCTTGACCACGGCCGCGAGGTTCTCCACGAGACGGTACATGGCACTGGATATTTGGAAACCCCGATAATTTCCAGCTACCGCTTCTACCCACGCCGTTGGGAGTATTTCCTCGAATGCGCTCAGGCGGATGTCCCCGGGCAAGATGTAGGCTCTGTCTCGAATTTGGATGGGGGCCAGTGGTCGAATATCCCCAGTGTTGTTGATGACTGGCTGCAAACACGCGTGTATGGTTTGACCCTCGGTAAGCGCCCTCTCATAGAGTTCGATTTTCAGCGCTGCGCTGGTCAGGTTCGCCTGTGCATCCGCATCGATGAACAGAACGGTCTTGCCACGATTAGCCATGGCGAGGCCGACGTTGAATAACAGCGTCGTCTTTCCTACGCCGCCCTTGTGATTGAAGAACGCAACCTGGTCCACCCGAACGCCTCCTTGGCTGAACCATATTGCATTTGCACCGCACCGCCTCACGAGACCGGCCCAGTGCCGAGGATCGGCAGCACGAGCAAGGGTCTAGCCCTCAATGTCAGGTACCGGTTGCTCCGCTACCCCTTCCGCGCGATGAAGTCCTCACCTCCTTCGTGACGGCAGTGCGTCTTAGCGTCGCGTCGCGAACACGTGCGTATCTGCCGAAGGCCAGGTGCCCACTGCTCCCAGACGGACCGGCCGGCTAAGGAAGAGCCGTTGCCCGTTCCGTCGGCGATCACCGTACGGTTCGGTGGTGAAGATGAACTGGAAGATTGTGGGGCTCGGCGTTCTCGCCGGCCTCCGAAGGCTCGGACAGGTCAGCATCAAGCACCAAAACGAGGTGCGGGAAGGTCGGTTGGACGACTATGACCGCACCGGACCACATCCGCTTGAGAACAAGGTGCCGGTGAATCGGGGCGGTCACGCCTATGCGACCAGACACGTGTGGGTCTGCGAGTGTGGCTCACGCGGCTATGGCGCTGTGAGTATGTACGACGCGGATCGCTTGGCGCGGGCCCACGTCCTCAAGAAGGACATTCGTGAGTCACACAACTGGCACATTGAGCAGGAGCACCCGCCAGAAAGGGGATGGTTCCGGTCGGACGGTAGGCAGTGGTGAGGGTCTGCCTCGCGCGAGGCGGGAGGACGCGCTTCGGGGAAGAGACGTCGGCCTCCATGCACAGGCTGGAACCATACTGGTGTGGATAGCAGCGAGTTCTTCAGCACAGAGAAAGACACCAGCCCGTGGGGTACAGGCGAGACAACGCGGCTTCACACGGAGCTGCTCGACCAGATTGCCGCAGCACCGTCCTCGACCTGGTCAGACCTTGAGCTCGCGAAGGCTCTGACTGAGCTCACTCACGACGAGTACCAGAAGTACGGTACGAACGGCAGCGAACTCGACAACGCCGAGGCACGCAAGCTGCTCACCACACTGAAAGCCGTCCTGGCGCGCGTCGGGATGCGCAAGGTCGAGTTCGGGTTCCGGGACTTTGAAAGCTTCCGCAGCTACTGGATCCGCAAGGGTGCTTCCGGAGGCGGCGGGTGGCAGGCACGTCGCGACCTGCTGGCCGATCTGTTCAATCCGATCCACGACCGCCTCGAAGCCCTGGTCGCCGGAGGGTCAGGACCGAAGGTGACCGAGGAGGCGCTCTCCGCGTTGGACGACCCCGGTGCGATCCGCGACCATCTGGATCGGATCGAGCGCAGCCTTGACGACGACCCCAGACTGGCGGTCGGCTCAGCCAAGGAGCTCGTCGAGTCCACCGCGAAGTTGGTTCTGAAGCGTTCCGGGGTCGAGTATGGGAAGAGCGACGACCTTCCCAGCCTCGTGGCCAAGGCGCATACTGCGCTCGGCATCAACGCCAGACAGGTGGAAGACGGCGCAGAGAACGCCGTCGGTATACGCACCCTGCTGGGCGCGGTGTCCCGGATCGGGGTGGGGATGGCGGAGTTACGCAACCAGGTCGGAACCGGCCACGGGCAGGCCGAGGTGCCCACATGGGTGACATCCCGTCACGCCCGGCTTGCGGTGGGGTCCGCGCACGTGTGGTGTCAGTTCGTCCTGGAGACCTTGGAACAGCGCTCGTCGTAGACAGCCATCCGTTACCTGAGTTCCGTCAACCGCCCGCTCTCCACACAGCCAGGGGCGTGCCGCGGGAAAGGGAGCGCACAACCAAAAAGGAAAGAATCTATAACCCCACTTTAAATCCGATG
>JBQCEF010000508.1:0-2929 GCA_051960495.1 Nocardioides sp.
AACTCGCTGGCGCCGAAGGTGTCGCGCAGCAGCTGGTGGATCTCGCTGACCGCGACGCCGAGGCGGTTCGCCTCGCCGGCGAAGTCGCCGCCGACCTCGTCGGCGTGCAGGTCCGCCTCGGCGAACAGGTCGCGGACGCTGGCCAGCGCCAGGTCCCAGCCGTCGCTCGCGGTGCGCAGGAACTGCTGGAGCATCGCGAGGTGCAGCGGCTCGTCGGAGGCCCGCGCGGGAGCCTCGAGCCAGCCGTACAGCGCGGCCACGTGGTCGCTCTCCGCCTTGGTCAGCGCCTCGTGGATCTCGATGTCGGGGTTGTGGCCGGGGGTGATCTTGCGGAAGACCTTCATCAGGCTGTCGTCGCCGAAGGCCACCGAGGAGTTGCTCTGCTCCCCGGTGAACAGCGTGGACTGGGCCTGCAGGTCGAGCTCGTGACCGGGCAGCCGGTGGAACGTGAGGTCGCCGTCGGAGTGCCCGGCGGCGAACGCCTGCAGCCACAGCGCGGTGGACGTCCGGTCGTGCAGGGCGTCGTAGGCGTGGACCTCGCCGTGCTCCTCGTCCGTCCAGGACCCGACGTGGGCGTGCTCCAGCCGCTCCTGCGGCTCGGTGTAGAGGGCCAGCGGGAGCTGGTAGACCTCCGAGTCGTCGGACTCCTCGTAGGCCAGCGTCACCAGGTCGATGACGACGACGGGCTGGTCCGCGGTGGGCGGCCCGCCCAGCGTGCCGGCACGACGTACGTCGGAGACCGCGTGCCCCCGGCCCTTGCCGCCGAACCACCGGGCGTTGCCGATGTACTCCTCGAGCTCGGCCTTCACGTGGCGACCTCCTCGTCGAGCTCGCCGGCCCGCGGCTGGGTGCCGGCGGCCAGGGTGCGGTCGGCCTCGACCTCGGGCAGCCGGAACCAGTAGAAGCCGTAGGCGCCGAGCGTGAGCAGGTAGGGCAGCTCGCCGATCTCGGGGAAGCGGACACCGCCGAGCAGCTCGATCGGGGACACCCCCTCGAAGCGGCGCAGGTCCAGCTCGACCGGCTGGGGGAACCGCGACAGGTTGTGCACGCACAGCACCCGGTCGGTGCTCCCGTCGGGTGCGGTGTACTCGCGCACGTAGCTGAGCACGCTCGGGTTGGAACCGCCGAGGTCGCTGAAGGTGCCGAGGCCGAACGCGTCGTGCTTCTTGCGGGCGAGGATCATCCGCCGGGTCCAGTGCAGCAGCGAGGAGGCGTTCTCCAGCTCGGCCTCCACGTTGACCCGCTGGTAGCCGAAGACCGGGTCCTGGTTGAGGGGCAGGTGCAGCCGGCCCGGGGTCGCGACGGAGAAGCCGGCGTTGCGGTCGGCCGTCCACTGCATCGGGGTGCGCACGCCGTCGCGGTCACCGAGCCAGATGTTGTCGCCCATGCCGATCTCGTCGCCGTAGTAGAGCACCGGCGAGCCGGGCAGTGACAGCAGCAGCGCGGTGAACAGCTCCATCTGGTTGATGTCGTTGTCCAGCAGCGGCGCCAGCCGGCGGCGGATGCCGATGTTGGCCTTCATCCGCGGGTCCTTGGCGTACTCGCCCCACATGTAGTCGCGGTCCTCGTCGGCGACCATCTCGAGCGTGAGCTCGTCGTGGTTGCGCAAGAAGATGCCCCACTGGCAGTTGTCGGGGATCGCCGGCGTCTGGTCCAGGATCTCCGAGATCGGGAACCGGGACTCGCGGCGCACGGCCATGAAGATGCGCGGCATGACCGGGAAGTGGAAGCACATGTGGCACTCGTCGCCGCCGGCCTCGAAGTCGCCGAAGTAGTCCACGACGTCGGCCGGCCACTGGTTGGCCTCGGCGAGCAGCACGCGGTCGGGGTAGTGCTCGTCGACGAACGTGCGGACCTCCTTGAGGAAGTCGTGCGTCTCCTTGAGGTTCTCCCCGTTGGTGCCGGGCCGCTCGTAGAGATAGGGCACCGCGTCGAGGCGGAACCCGTCGATGCCCATGTCGAGCCAGAACGCCAGCGCGTCGAACATCGCCTGGTGGACCTTGGGGTTGTCGAAGTTCAGGTCCGGCTGGTGGCTGTAGAAGCGGTGCCAGAAGTACTGCTGACGGACCGGGTCCCAGGTCCAGTTCGAGGACTCGGTGTCGACGAAGATGATCCGCGCGTCCTCGTAGAGCTCGTCGGTGTCGGACCAGACGTAGAAGTCGCCGTAGGGACCGTCAGGGTCGGACCGGCTGGCCTGGAACCAGGGGTGCTGGTCCGAGGTGTGGTTCATGACGAAGTCGATGATCACCCGGATCCCGCGCGCGTGCGCGGCGTCGAGGAACTCGTGGAAGTCGTCGACGGTCCCGGCCTCGGGCAGCACGCCGTTGTAGTCGGCGACGTCGTAGCCGCCGTCACGCAGCGGCGAGGTGTAGAACGGCGGCACCCACAGGCAGTCCACGCCGAGCCACTCGAGGTAGTCGAGCTTCTCGGTGAGGCCCTTGAAGTCGCCGACGCCGTCGCCGTTGCTGTCCTTGAAGGAGCGGACCAGGACCTCGTAGAACACCGCCCTCTTGAACCAGTCCGGCTCGTGCGCGGGCAGGCCCTCGGCGGTCGGGGGCATCTCGGTCACTGGTGCGGCCTCCGGACGGTCAGGATGTGGGCGGGTTCGGTGTAGGGGTCGAGCCGGACGTAGTTCTGCTCGCCCCACGTCCACGACTGCCCCGTCAGCTCGTCGTGGACGACGAAGTGGTCGTGCCAGTCCATGCCCAGCGCGGGCATGTTCAGTCGTACGGTCGTCTCGCGGGCGGCGTGCGGGTCGACGTTGACGACCACGATCACGGTGTCGAGGTGCTCGTCGACCGTGCCCTTGGCCACGGTCGCGGTCTTGCTGAACACCAGGATCGACTCGTCGTCGGAGGCGTGGAGGGTGACGTTCTGCAGCTGCTGCAGCGCGGGGTGCGCGCGGCGGATCGCGTTGAGCCGGGTCAGA
>JBQCEF010000509.1:0-5242 GCA_051960495.1 Nocardioides sp.
CACCCCGCCCAGGAAGGCGATGTCGGCGCCGGCCCGCACCGGCAGGTAGGTGTGGGCGAGCGCGCTGGTCCGGGTGAACCGCGGGTCGACGTGGATGACCTTCGCGCCCCGGTTCTTGGCCTCGACCACCCACTGGAAGCCGACCGGGTGCGCCTCGGCCATGTTCGAGCCCTGGATGACGATGCAGTCGCTGTTCTTCAGGTCCTGCTGGAACGTGGTGGCGCCGCCGCGGCCGAACGAAGCCCCCAAACTGGGGACGGTGGCGCTGTGTCAAATACGGGCCTGGTTCTCGATCTGGATGGCGCCCATCGCGGTGAAGAGCTTCTTGATCAGATAGTTCTCTTCGTTGTCCAGCGTGGCGCCGCCCAGGCTCGAGATGCCCAGCGTGCGGTTCAGCGGCCGGTGCTGATCGTCGCGGTCCTCCCAGGTGGCGTCGCGGGCGGCGAGCACCCGGTCGGCGATCATGTCCATCGCCGTGTCGAGGTCGAGGTCCGCCCAGTCGGTGCCGCCGGGACGGCGGTAGCGCACCTTGGTCTGCCGCAGCGAGCTGGTGACGAGGTTCTTGCTCGCCGAGCCCTTGGGGCACAGCCGTCCTCGCGAGATCGGGCTGTCGGGGTCGCCCTCGATCTGGACGACCTTCTCGTCCTTGACGAAGATCCGCTGCCCGCAGCCGACGGCGCAGTAGGGGCACACGCTCTTGGCCACCCGGTCGGCCGTCGTGGTGCGTGCGGTCAGCTCCTCGGTCTGCTGCGAGCGCACCGCGGGGCCACGACCCAGGGGGTCCTTGCCGGTGAGCTGGCGCACCACCGGCCAACTGAGGAACGTCTTGCCGACTGCCACGAACCGCCACCTTTGCCTCGTCGTGGGGGTCACCTACCCCGCCGCCCACAGTTTCATGCGCCAACCTTGTGCGGAAGACCTGCCGCGCGCTGGCGTGTCGGCCTACCGCACCTCGAGCAGGTGCTCGCCGCGCCGCACGAGCTCCCCCACCACCGGGTGGCCGGGAAGCTCACCGGCCACCAGCAGCCCACCGGAGGTCTGCGCATCGGCGAGCAGCACCAGCTCGTCCTCGTCGAGCTTGGACGCCAGGTGCGGCCGGACCCAGTCGAGGTTGCGCCGGCTGCCGCCGGGGACGTAGCCGGCGGCCAGCGACGCCCGGGCGCCGTCGACGTAGGGCACAGCCGCCGAGTCGACGACGGCGGTCACCCCGGACGCCCGGGCGAGCTTCATCAGGTGACCGAGCAGTCCGAACCCCGTCACGTCGGTGGCGCAGGTGTGGCCGGCCTCGAGCGCGGCGCGGGAGGCGTCCCGGTTCAGCGTCGTCATCACCGCGACGGCCTCGTCGAACCGCTCGCCGGTGGCCTTGTGACGGTTGTTGAGCACGCCGAGGCCGAGCGGCTTGGTCAGCGTCAGCGGGACACCGGCCCGGCCTGCGTCGTTGCGGAGCAGCCGGTCGGCGTCCGCGATCCCGGTCACGGCCAGCCCGTACTTCGGCTCCGGGTCGTCGATGCTGTGGCCGCCCGCGAGGTGGGTCGCCGCCTCCACGCAGATGTCGGCTCCCCCGCGCAGGACCTCCGCGGCCAGCTCGAACGGGATCTTGTCGCGCGGCCAGGCGAGCAGGTTGATCCCGACGACCGGGGTCCCGCCCATCGCGTAGACGTCGGAGAGCGCGTTCGCGGCGGCGATCCGGCCCCAGTCGTAGGGGTCGTCGACGACCGGGGTGAAGAAGTCGGCGGTGGCGATCACGGCGCGCCGGTCGTCGATGCGCACCGCAGCGCCGTCGTCCCCGTGGTCGAGGCCGACGAGCAGGTCGCCACCCTCGCGGCTCGTCGGCAGGTCGGACAGGATCCGTTCGAGCTCGCCGGGCGGCACCTTGCAGGCACATCCCCCGCCGGCGGCGTACTGGGTCAGTCTGGGCTTCGGCTCCGAGCTGCTCTCCACCCCGACAATCTACGACGTCGATCACGGCATACGTCCGCACTCGGGAGCAGGTGTGCCCGTACGACGGGTCCGGGACGTCCCTCCCGTCGTGCAGTGACGAGGAGCCCTGCCCCCCATGAGCCACTGGACTCACGATCGAGACATGGCAGATCTCGACCGAACCAGCGCGCCCGGTCGCACGAAGCGGGCCGCGATCAGAGCCGCCGGGCTGGTCAAGGAGTTCGGGAGCACCCGGGCCCTCGACGGCCTAGACCTGGTCGTCGAGCAAGGCGAGGTCCACGGCTTCCTCGGTCCCAACGGCGCCGGCAAGACCACGACCATCCGGATCCTGCTCGGCCTGCTGCGTGCCGACGGCGGCGCGGTCCGCCTGCTCGACGGCGACCCCTGGCACGACGTCGCGGAGCTGCACCGCCGGCTGGCGTACGTGCCGGGTGAGGTCAACCTGTGGCCCAACCTGACCGGCGGGGAGGTGATCGACCTGCTGGGCGAGCTCCGCGGCGGGCTCGACGAGCCCCGGCGAGCCGAGCTGCTCGACCGTTTCGAGCTCGATCCGACCAAGAGGTGTCGCGCCTACTCCAAGGGGAACCGGCAGAAGGTGGCCCTCGTGGCCGCCTTCGCCTCCGACGTCGAGCTGTACCTGCTCGACGAACCCACCTCGGGTCTCGACCCGCTGATGGAGACGGTGTTCCAGGACGTCGTCCGAGAGCTGCGGGAACGCGGAAGGACCGTCCTGCTCTCCAGCCACATCCTCTCGGAGGTCGAGGCGCTCTGCGACCGCGTCACGATCATCCGCAGCGGCAGGGCGGCCGAGACCGGGACGTTCGCGGACCTGCGGCACCTGACCCGGACCACGGTCGAGGTCGAGACGAGCAGGCAGCTCGATGCGGTGGCCGCGCTCTCCGGGGTGCACGACATGGCACTGCGCGGAACCCATGCGCGGTTCAGTGTCGACCCGGATCGGCTCAACGCGGTGCTGTCCAGGCTGGTCGACCTCGACGTGCGAAGCCTGACCAGCTCGCCGCCCACGCTCGAGGAGCTCTTCTTGCGCCACTACGGCGACCAGCTCCCACCGTCCGTCCGCGACCCGGAGCCGGCGCACCGGCGATGAACGGGCTGACCGGGACGCTCCGACTGACCCGGCTCGCAGCGCGCCGGGACCGCGTGACGTTGCCTGCCTGGATCATCGGGCTCGGCACCTTCGTGGCCGTGACGACGACCCTGTTCGACCACGACCTGGCCACCGAGGCGGACCTCGTCCGCGAGACACGGATCGTCGCCACCAACGCCGGCATGCGGGTCCTCGGGATCGTCTCGGGCCCGAGCGTGGGTGGCTACATGCTGCACCGGGAGTACGTGACGCTGGCGGCGCTGGCCGCCCTGATGAGCACCTTCGCGGTGGTCAGGCACATGCGGCAGAGCGAGGAGCTCGGCCGCGCCGAGATGATCGGCGCCACCGTCGTGGGTCGGCACGCGGGCCTCGCAGCGGCGGTGCTCGTCGCGCTCGGTGCCGATGCGGCGCTGGCAGTGGCGCTCACGGTGGCGCTGCTGGCCGCGGGTCAGCCCGCCTCCGGGGCGGTGCTCGCGGCCCTCTCCGTCGCCGCGGTCGGAGCCGTCTTCGTCGGGGTCGCGGCGATCACCTGCCAGGTCGCCTCGACGACACGCGGCGCGAGTGGGATGAGCGCGGCCGCGCTCGGCGTCGCCTTCCTGCTCAGCGGGGTCGGCAACGTCGTCGGGACCGTCGACGACCGCGGCCTGCGGGTGTCCAGCGCCTGGCCGGTGTGGCTGTCCCCCATCGGCTGGGGCCAGCAGATGCGTCCGTTCGACGACGGCCTGTGGTGGCCGCTGCTGCTCTTCGCGACCCTGACGACGATCCTGCTCGCCGTGGCAGCCCGGCTGGTCGCAGCCCGCGACCTCGGCCGCGGCCTGCTTCCGGAGCGCCGGGGGCACACACGGGCGGGCGCCGGCCTGCGGAGCCACCCCGGCCTCGTGTGGCGGCTGCAGCGGGGCCTGGTGCTGGGCTGGACCGTCGGGCTGCTCGGCTTCGGCCTGATCCTCGGCGCCCTGGTCGACCAGATCCGCGACATCGGCGGTCCGGCCGCGGAGTTCTACACCAAGGCCGCCGGCACGGACGTCGTCGTCGACGCCTTCCGCGCCTCGATCATCGGGATGGCCGCGACCATGGTCGCGATCTACGTCGTCCAGGTGCTGCTGCGCATGCGGGTCGACGAGACCGGCGGGACGCTCGAGCCGGTGCTCGCGGGGGCGGTCACCCGCGGACGCTGGCTGCTCGGGCACGTGCTGGACGCGGCGCTCGGCGCAACCGCACTCGTGCTCGTGTTCGCCGTCGCGATGGGAGTGGGCGCGGCGCTGGTGCTCGGCGACCCGGTCGGGCAGGTCGGCGAGATGGTGCTCGCCGGGCTCGTGCAGCTGCCCAGCATCGCCGTGGTCGGCGGCGCCGTCGTGCTCGCGGTCGGCGTGCTCCCCCGATGGGCCGCACCCGTGTGTTGGACGCTGCTGGTGGCAGTGCTGGTGCTCGGGCCGATGTTCGGCCCCACCCTGGGACTGCCACCCTGGCTGCAGGACCTGTCGCCGTTCACGCACGCTCCCAAACTCCCCGGCACCGCGGTCGAGGCCGTCCCGCTGGTGCTGCTGGTCGGAGTCGCCGTGATCCTCGGCGCCGTGGGAGCGGGCGCGTTGCGCCGCCGGGACCTCGCCCTGCCGGCGTGAGTGCGGCGGACGG
The DNA here is from genome assembly GCA_051960495.1 of Nocardioides sp. Lineage (GTDB taxonomy): Bacteria > Actinomycetota > Actinomycetes > Propionibacteriales > Nocardioidaceae > Nocardioides_B. The sequence continues at coordinate 4,682 of JBQCEF010000509.1, forward strand.
CGCCGTCTAGGGTGTGCCGCGGAGGCGTTTCTCGTCTGGTGACGGGCGCGGTCCTCAAAACCGTAGGGGCCCGGTATCCGGGTCCGGCGGGTTCGATTCCCGTCCGCCTCCGCCAACAGCCCTAGCCCTGGCCGGCCTGCTTGCGCGCCTCGATCTGCGCGAACCGCTCGTGGAGACGCGCCCGCACCTGTTCGGGGCTCAGCTGCGCCCGCCGGCGCTGGTCACGCGCGATGATGGCGCGGGTGGCCGCCACCCCTGCCAGACCGGCGAGGCCGAGCAGCTTCCACTTGTTCACCGAGCACCACCTGCCATGACCGAATGCCTCTCCCTTCCGCAGCCGTGTGCTTGCGCCCGATGGGTGCAGATGTACACCATCGCGTCCCGAGTTGGTGGGACCATGCTCGCGCAGGAACGGGAGTCCCGGGGGGAACGGAGCAGTCATGATTGCGGGATGGGTCGTGGGGGCGTTCTTCGCGTTCGGTGGGTGGCTGATCCTGCCGCGCCACCGGGACGAGGAGTATCACGCCACCGGGACCGTGGCGCGGGTCTGGTACGGCCACA
>JBQCEF010000510.1:0-2536 GCA_051960495.1 Nocardioides sp.
GCTCGGGCATCTTCAAGTCCGGCAACCCCGCCCAGCGCGCCGAGGCGATCGTGAAGGCCACCACCTTCTACGACGACCCCGACGTGGTCGCGAAGGTCTCCCGCGGCCTCGGTGAGGCCATGGTCGGGATCAACGTCGAGGAGATCCCGCAGCCGCACCGCCTCGCCGAGCGCGGCTGGTAGGAGCCGCTCCGGCGCGTGTGGGGGGAATCACCTGCGCTGGGTGAAATCGTCCGGCTTCGACCGGTGTTGGCATCACCGTCGCCATCATTGAAAGGTCAACGGACTGATGCTTGCTCCCCTCCGGAGGATCCCGTTCTGGGTACAGATCGCAGCCGGCCTGATCCTGGGCGTGGCGCTGGGACTGGTCGCCCGCAGCTACGACGTGGCCTGGCTGGCCACCGCGCTCGACACGGTCGGCGGCGTGTTCGTCGGTCTGCTCAAGGCGGCCGTGCCGCCCTTGGTGTTCACCGCGGTCGTGGTCAGCATCGCCAACCTGCGTCAGGTTGCGAACGCCGCCCGGCTCGCCACCCAGACCCTGATCTGGTTCATGATCACGTCCCTGATCGCCGTGGCGATCGGGCTCGGCATCGGACTGCTCACACATCCGGGCCGCACAGCCGACGTCTCCACCGCCGGCGCGTCGTACGACGGCACCAGCGGTTCATGGCTGGACTTCCTGACCGGTCTCGTCCCCGCCAACTTCCTGGGACTGTCGGTCTCGGACGACGGCGCGTCGTTCAGCGTCCTGCAGATCGTCGTCGTGGCACTCGCCATCGGGGCCGCCACCCTCAAGGCCGGCGAGAAGGCCGCACCGTTCCTGGGCTTCATGCGCTCTGCGCTGGCCGTGATCCAGCAGGTGCTGTGGTGGATCATCAAGCTGGCGCCGATCGGCACCCTGGGACTGATCGGCCGGGCGGTCGCGACCTACGGCTGGGACCTGCTCGGGCCGCTGGCCACGTTCACCGTCGACGTGTACGTCGGGTGCGCGCTGGTGATGTTCGTCGTCTACCCGGTCCTCATCCGGCTGCACGGCTTGTCGCCGGCGAAGTACTTCTCCGGCGCCTGGCCCGCCATCCAGCTCGCGTTCGTGTCACGCTCCTCGGTCGGGACCATGCCGCTGACCCAGCGGGTCACCACGCGCAACCTCGGAGTGCCGCTGGAGTACGCGTCGTTCTCGGTCCCGTTCGGGGCGACGACCAAGATGGACGGCTGCGCGGCGATCTACCCAGCGCTCGCGGCCATCACCGTCGCCGAGATCTTCGGCGTGCCGCTCGGGCTGCAGGACTACCTGCTCATCGTGTTCGTCTCCGTGATCGGCTCCGCCGCCACCGCCGGCCTGACCGGTGCGGTGGTCATGCTGACCCTCACCCTGTCCACCCTGGGACTACCGCTCGAAGGTGTCGCATTGTTGCTCGCGATCGACCCGATCCTCGACATGATGCGCACGGCCACCAACGTGGCCGGACAGGCCCTGGTGCCCACCATCGTGGCCCGGCGTGAGGGAATCCTCGACCTCGACGCCTACAACGCACCACGGGGCAGGGACGTCATCGGCGACGACGACCTTACCGACCACGAGCTCAGCGACCGCCAGCCTGTCGCCGCGGGCGTCGGCGCCTGACAGTAGACGCCACGCCGCGACTCGACGACGACCCGTCGTACCGAGCAGGCGGCCCAGCCGGGCTCGGCTCTACTACGCTGGGGCCGGACGGGGGCTCGGGATACCGAGTCCCCGGTCCCGCCCCCGTAGCTCAGCTGGATAGAGCGACAGACTTCTAATCTGTGGGCCGTAGGTTCGAGTCCTACCGGGGGCGCCGACTCCGCCCGACCCGATGCTCAGCCGCCGGCGAGCTCACCGGTGTGGCCGTTGCAGGCGACTCCCGGGCTGTCCACGACGCCCTTCATGCCTGCTTTGACGAAGGCCCCGTAGTTCTGGACGGCCGGGTAGGCCGGCTCCTTCTCCGGGAACCCGCCACCGGCCGGGTGGTAGGCGTTCAGCCCGGAGAAGGCGCAGATGGAGTTGGCGACGTAGTCCGCGATGGGAGTCCAGTCGCCGGTGGCGAACCCGTCACGGGGCGGACCGGTGATCTCGCCCGCTGAGGCGGCACCGGCGCCGGTCACGATCAGCAGCGGGGCGCTCAGCGCCGCGGCCACCCAGGTTGTGATGCGCACGTGTTTCTCGCTATCTCCCCCGCTGTCCACGGAGATCCCCGCCGGCGGAACGTAGCCCCGGCGAGCTGCAGCGAGCCATAGCGCCTCTGCGCGCCCGGATGCGCGCAAGGGCCAACCGCACGATGCGCAATCGGGCTATGGCGTTTCCCGACACACCGGTTCAGCGGGTCCTGCGCCGACCCGTGTCAGGAGCCGAGGTAGTCGTCCATCTCGGCCTCGAGCGCCGCCTTGTCCGACGCCGGCAGGAACGAGGCCCGGACCGCGTTCTTGGCGAGCGCGGTGATCCCGGACTCGTCGAGCCCGAGCAGGTCGGCCGCGATCTCGTACTCCCGGTTGAGCGTGGTGTTGAACATGGGCGGGTC
>JBQCEF010000511.1:0-4061 GCA_051960495.1 Nocardioides sp.
GCTCGGGCATCTTCAAGTCCGGCAACCCCGCCCAGCGCGCCGAGGCGATCGTGAAGGCCACCACCTTCTACGACGACCCCGACGTGGTCGCGAAGGTCTCCCGCGGCCTCGGTGAGGCCATGGTCGGCATCAACGTCGAGGAGATCCCGCAGCCGCACCGCCTCGCCGAGCGCGGCTGGTAGGCCTTGGCCTCCGAGTCCGCACAGGCCCTGGCGGAGAAGCACGTCCGGGAGTTCGCTCGCGCGTCCGTGCGCGCGGGGCTGCTGCCGTACGACGAGCTCCGGGGCGAGGTCGTCGAGGCGATCACCGTCGAGCTGCCCGACCGGGCCGGTGAGGCTGAGCAGCTCGCGACGGCCTGGGTCGACGAGGCCCGCGAGGAGCTCCGTGTCGACCAGGAGTCATGGCCGGAGGCGACCGACTACGAGCGGCTCCAGACCGCGTTCGACGAGCTGGAGATGCTCAACGTGGTCGTGCTCCAGGGCTGCGAGGACCACTGGGCCGCCAAGAAGGTGCTCGACGACCGCGCCGCCGCCGGTGACCCGCCGCGCGGCATCGCCTGGTTCACCCCGCCGGACATCTGGCACGCCGTCGACGAGGGCATGCTCGAGGTGAACCTCTGGCACGGCACCACCGCCAACGTGGCTCCCGGCGACGACCTGCTCGACGACGTGCTCGGCCTGCTCGAGGAGCACGGCCTGGCCGCCACGTTCGACGAGGGCCGCATCGAGGTCAGCGCGCACTGGCACAAGCGGCTGGCGCCCCGATGAGCGCGCCGACGATCGGGGTGCTGGCGCTGCAGGGCGACGTGCGCGAGCACCGCGCGATGCTGGAGCGGGCAGGCGCGGCCACGATCGCCGTACGCCGCCCGGCCGAGCTCGCGCAGGTCGACGGAATCGTCCTCCCGGGTGGTGAGTCGACCACCATGTACAAGCTCGCGCGCACCTTCGACCTGTTCGAGCCGCTGCGCGACGCGATCCGCGGTGGGCTGCCCGCCTTCGGCACCTGCGCCGGGATGATCATGCTCGCCGACCACATCGAGGGCGGGATCGCCGGCCAGGAGACGATCGGCGGGCTCGACGTCGTCGTACGCCGCAACGCGTTCGGCCGGCAGGTGGACTCGTTCGAGGCCGACCTCGACGTCACCGGCTTCGACAACCCTTTCCACGCCATGTTCATCCGGGCCCCCTGGGTCGAGAAGGTCGGCCAGGACGTCGAGGTCGTCGCCCGCGTGGCCACGGGGGAGGCTGTGGGTAGGATCGTCGCGGTCCGGCAGGCGGCCCTGCTCGCCACGTCGTTCCACCCCGAGATCACCGGTGACCCGCGGATCCACGCGTTGTTCGTGGACCTGGTGCGCGGCGCGCGGGCCGGGGACTGACCACCCGAGAAGCGGAAGTAGAGGCAAGTCGGATGTCTGGCCACTCCAAATGGGCGACCACCAAGCACAAGAAGGCCGTCATCGACGCGCGGCGCGGCAAGATGTTCGCCAAGCTGATCAAGAACATCGAGGTCGCGGCCCGGATGGGCGGCGGTGACCCGGCGGGCAACCCGACGCTGTTCGACGCGATCCAGAAGGCCAAGAAGTCCTCGGTCCCCAACGACAACATCGACCGCGCGGTCAAGCGCGGCTCCGGGGCCGAGGCCGGCGGGGCGGACTACCAGACGATCATGTACGAGGGCTACGGCCCCAACGGCGTCGCGCTGCTGATCGAGTGCCTGACCGACAACAAGAACCGCGCCGCGATGGAGGTCCGCACCGCGATGACCCGCAACGGCGGCTCGCTCGCCGACCCGGGCTCGGTGTCCTACCTGTTCAGCCGCAAGGGCGTCGTGATCGTGCCGCGCGAGCAGGAGGGCAAGCAGGTCGGCGAGGACGACGTGCTCGAGGCGACGCTCGACGCGGGGGCCGAGGAGTTCAACGACCTCGGCGAGTCCTTCGAGGTCGTCTCCGAGGCCACCGACCTGGTCGCGGTCCGGACGGCGCTGCAGGCGGCCGGCATCGACTACGACTCGGCGGAGGCCTCGTTCATGCCGTCGATGAACATCGAGCTCGAGGACGGCAAGTCGGCCGCCGCCGTGATCCGTCTCGTCGAGGCGCTCGAGGACCTCGACGACGTACAGAACGTGTTCGGCAACTTCGACGTCAGCGACGAGATCATGGAGTCGCTCGACGCCTGAGCGGTTTCGAGACGCTCGCTTCGCTCGCTCCTCAACCACGGCGGGTGTGTCGTACGGCGCTCCGGGGGTGCGGTCGTCTAGCGTTGCTGGCGAACAAGTGTTCGACCAGGAAGGCGACGCGATGCGCGTGCTGGGAATCGACCCCGGCCTGACCCGCTGCGGCATGGGCGTGGTCGAGGGCGACGTGGGCCGCCCGCTGCGCCTGGTCGACGTCAACGTGCTGCGCACCTCGTCGACCGAGCCGGTGCCGGTGCGCCTGGTGACCATCGAGAAGGGCGTCGACGCATGGCTCGACGACTACCGTCCCGACGCCGTCGCGATCGAGCGGGTGTTCGCGCGCTCCGATGTCAGCACGATCATGGGCACCGCCCAGGCCAGCGGCGTCGCGATGGTCTGCGCTGCGCGGCGTGGGCTGCCGGTCTTCATGCACACGCCCAGCGAGGTGAAGGCCGCGGTCTCGGGCAGCGGCCGCGCCGGCAAGGCTCAGGTCGGCGCGATGGTGACCCGCATCCTGCGGCTCGACGCCCCGCCGAAGCCCGCTGACGCGGCCGACGCGCTCGCGCTGGCCATCACGCACATCTGGCGCGGAGGCGCCCAGGCCAGGATCGACGCGGCGCTCGCCGCCGCAGGAAGGAGTCCCAGATGATCGCCTTCGTCAAGGGAACCGTGGCCGGACTCACGCTCAGCTCGGCCGTCGTCGAGGTCGGGGGCGTGGGTCTCGAGGTCGTCTGCACGCCGTCGACGCTTGCGACCCTGCAGGTCGGCGCTCCGGCGACCCTGCCGACGAGCATGGTCGTGCGCGAGGAGTCGATGACGCTGTTCGGATTCCTCGACGACGACGAGAAGTCGGTGTTCGAGCTGCTGCAGACCGCCAGCGGCGTGGGGCCCAAGCTGGCCCAGGCGATGCTCGCGGTGCACAGCCCCGACGGCCTGCGCCGGGCGATCACCACCGAGGACGTGAAGACGCTGACCACCGTGCCCGGCATCAGGCAGAAGGGCGCGCAGCGCATCATCCTCGAGCTGAAGGACCGGATCGGCGCGCCGACCGGGGGCGCCGTCGCTGCCGGTCGTCCGGCGGCCCCGGCCCAGGACGCCTGGCGTGGCCAGGTGCACGCCGGACTGGTCGGGCTCGGCTGGACCACCAAGGAGGCCGACAAGGCCGTCGAGGCGGTCGCCGACCAGGCACCGTCCGACGCCGGGCCCGCCGACGTCGCCGCGCTGCTGCGCGCCGCGCTCCGCACCTTGAGCAAGGCCTGAGCCGGTGCGGGACCACGAGATCGACGCCGACCTGGACCGCGACCACGTCGCCGCCGACGAGCTGAGCGCCGCCGAGCTCGCCTACGCCGAGAGCCGCGCGCTCGTCGCCGCGGAGGCCGAGGGCGACGAACGGGCCGTCGAGGCTGCGCTGCGGCCGCGCACGCTCGACGAGGTCATCGGGCAGGAACGGGTCCGCGAGCAGCTGTCCCTGGTGCTCCAGGCTGCCCTCGGCCGCGACCGGGCCCCCGACCACGTGCTGCTCTCGGGGCCCCCCGGCCTCGGGAAGACGACGCTGGCCATGATCATCGCCAGCGAGATGAGCAGCCCGCTGCGGCTCACGTCCGGACCGGCGATCACCCACGCCGGCGACCTGGCCGCGATCCTGTCCGGCATGAACGAGGGTGACGTGCTGTTCGTCGACGAGATCCACCGGATGTCGCGCCCCGCCGAAGAGATGCTCTACATGGCGATGGAGGACTTCCGGGTCGACGTGGTCATCGGCAAGGGCCCCGGCGCGACCGCGATCCCGCTCGAGATCCCGCCGTTCACCCTGGTCGGCGCCACCACCCGGGCGGGCCTGCTCCCCGGGCCGCTGCGCGACCGGTTCGGGTTCACCGCCCACCTGGAGT
>JBQCEF010000512.1:0-11972 GCA_051960495.1 Nocardioides sp.
GTCGACTTCTCCGACGGCTACTACTCAGCCGCCCAGGCGGTCATCGCGCTCAAGGGGTCGCCCGCCGCGGCGGCGACGTCGCTGGCCGACCTGAAGTCGCTCAAGCTCGGGGCCCAGACGGGCACCACCTCGCTCACCGCGATCCGCGAGGGCATCATGCCCGATCAGGACCCGCTGGTCTTCGACGACACCAACCAGGCCAAGCAGGCGCTGACCAACGGCCAGCTCGACGCCTTCCTCGCCGACCTGCCGACGGCCTTCTACATCACCGCCGTCGAGATCCCGAAGGGCACGATCGTCGGCCAGTTCCAGCCGACCGCCGGCGACCAGGAGCAGTTCGGGATGCTGTTCGAGAAGGGCAGCGACCTGGTCCCGTGCGTCAACCAGGCGCTCGCCGCCCTGAAGGACTCCGGGCAGCTCGACCAGATCGAGCAGCAGTGGCTCTCCGACGTGGTCGACGTCCCCCAGCTCCGGTGAGCGCGGGTCGGTCCCGTGGCTGAGTGGACCCCCAGCCCGCGCCAGCTCGAGCGGGAGGCGGTCCGCCGCCGGCTCAACGCGCGCGCCGCGGCGGTCGCCGCCGGAGCCACGGTGCTCACCCTGGTGCTGCTCGTCGTGGTCATCGGCAGCTCCCCCGGGTGGCCGCGGGTCCGCGAGACGTTCTTCTCCTGGCACCACGCCCGGGCCGCCTTCCCCACGATCCTCGAGGGCTTCTGGATCAACGTGAAGCTCTTCCTCGTCGCCGAGCCGCTGATCCTGCTGCTCGGCGTGCTGGTCGCGGTCGTCCGGAGCACCACCAGCGCGGCCCTGTTCCCGGCGCGCGCCATCGCGGTGTTCTACACCGACCTCTTCCGGGGCGTCCCGACGATCCTGGTGGTGTTCCTCGCGTGCTTCGGGATCCCGGCGCTGCAGCTGCGGGGAGTCACCAACAGCTTCTTCTGGCTCGGCCTCGCCGCCCTCGTCCTGTCCTACGGCGCCTACGTCGCGGAGGTGTTCCGCTCCGGCATCGAGGGCGTGCACCCCTCCCAGCTGGCCAGCGCGGATGCGCTCGGGCTCTCGCACGGGCAGGCGATGCGCTACGTCGTCCTCCCGCAGGCGGTACGACGCGTCGTGCCACCGCTGCTCAACGACTTCGTGTCGCTGCAGAAGGACACCGCCCTCGTCGCCTCCGCCGGGCTGTTCGAGGCGCTGTTCGCCGCCCGCGACTACGCCAACTACAACTTCAACTTCACGCCCTACCTGGTAGCGGCGGCCTTCTTCGTGGCGCTCACCGTGCCGCTCGCGCGGTTCACCGACTGGCTGGGCCGGCGCTACGCCCGGCGCGAGCGGGCGGGGGCCCGATGAGCACCATCGACACCGGGGTGCCCGCGGCGCCGCCCGGCGAGCTGTTGCGCGTCGAGGGGCTGCGCAAGTCCTACGGCGAAAAGGTGGTGCTGCGTGACGTCGGCCTGTCGGTCGCGCAGCACGACGTGGTCTGCCTGATCGGGTCGTCCGGCAGCGGGAAGTCCACGCTGCTGCGCTGCGTCAACCTGCTCGAGCCGGTCGACGACGGCACCATCTGGTTCGAGGGCGCCGAGATCACCGACCCGCGGGTGGATGCGCGTGCCGTGCGCAGCCGGATCGGGATGGTCTTCCAGTCCTTCAACCTGTTCCCGCACATGTCCGTGCTCGACAACGTGACGCTGGCGCCTCGGAAGGTGCACGGGCTCACGAGCGCGGAGGCCGAGGACCGGGCCCGTGAGCTGTTGGGGCGGTTCGGTCTGGCCGACAAGGCCGACGAGCACCCGGACCGGCTGTCCGGGGGCCAGCAGCAGCGCGTCGCCGTGGTCCGCGCCCTGGCGACGAGACCGTCGCTGGTGCTGCTGGACGAGGTGACCTCGGCGCTCGACCCCGAGCTCGTGGCCGAGGTGCTCGACCTGGTCCGTGACCTGGCACGGGCCGGCACCACGCTGGTGCTGGCCACCCACGAGATGGCGTTCGCGCGTGAGGTCGCCACGACGGTGTGCTTCCTCGAGGGCGGCACGATCCTCGAGCAGGGACCACCGGAGCAGGTGTTGCTCGACCCCGTCCACGAGCGCACCCGGCAGTTCCTCAGCCGGGTGCTGTGAGACGGCCGGGGTGCCCGCGCCTTCCGGCTTGATGTCGACGTGCGGCACTTCGACAGGCACATCGGGTGCGCAGGCTGCACGGCTGAGCGTGTGGCGCGACCGGTCCAAGGAGATCTGCCTGTCGAAATGTCACGCGCCCGGCGGCGGGCCCAGCGGCGCCGGTCCTGGACGGTTCAGGCGCGGAGGCGAAGCGCCACGGCCGCCACGTCGTCGTCGCGGGTGGGCTCGCGCAGCTGCGCGGCGAGCGCCTCAAGCCCGGCCGACAGGTCGGCGGCTCCGAGAACCGTCAGCCGCTCGAGCACGCGGCCCTGCCCCTCGTCGATGTCCTCGTCGCGGCGCTCGACCAGCCCGTCGGTGAACGCGAGCACGGTGTCGCCCGGACAGAACCTGATCCGGACCTCCTGGCGCGCGGTGGAGAACGTGTCCAGCGGCGGACCGTCCGCGACCGGCAGCTGCTCGGCGGAGCCGTCGGCCCGCAGGATCACCGGCGCCGGGTGGCCGGCGTTGGCGATGACCAGCTCCTCGCGTGCCGGGTCGGCCACCAGGTAGACCAGCGTCACGAGCTGCTCGCCGGGGTAGCGCGCGAACATCGTGTCGAGCTTGCCCATCACGGCGGCCGGCCCGGGGTCGATCGCGGCGTACGCCCGGGTGGCGGCGCGCATCTGCGCCATGGCGGCCGCGGCAGCCACCCCGCGACCCATCACGTCGCCGACGAAGAGCACCATCCGACCGTCGGCGAGCGGGATGGCGTCGTAGAAGTCGCCACCCACCTCGGTGCGACCCGAGGGGCTGTAGAAGCTCGCCAGGTCCCAGCCGGGTACGGCGGGCAGACGGGCCGGCAGCACGGCGTGCTGGAGCCGCTCGGCGGCGGCCAGGGTCTCGCTGTGCAGCTGGGAGTTGTCGATGGCGACCGCGGCGCGCCGCGCCAGGTCCTCCGCCAGGGCCAGGTCATCGGGTCCGTAGAGCCGGTCGGACTCCGCCGAGACCCAGGTGATGACGCCGAGCACCCGGCCGCGCGCGGCGAGGGGCACCGTGACCGCGCTGCGCAGCTGCAGGTCACGCGCGATCCGGAGATGCTCCTCGTCGATCGCGCCGGCGACGAGCATCTCGTCGGTGATCTCGTGGATGAGCTCGCTGCGGCCGGTGCGCATCACGTTCCACGGCCCGGTCGGAGCGTTCGGGTCCGGTGGGTAGCGCTCCTGGAGCTCGTGGGCGAGGCGGACCTTCGCTGGGTCGACGTGCTCGACGGCGAGGCGGTGGAGCCGGCCGTCCTCGGCGAGGTCGATCGCGCACCAGTCGGCCAACGTCGGCACCGCCAGCCGGGCCACCGCCTGCAGGGTCGCCTGGTAGTCCAGGCTGCGGGCCAGCTCCGCCGTCGCGTCGGCGAGGAAGGCGAGCCGGGCGGTCTGCCGGGACGCCGCCTCCTGGGCGGCGATGCGCTCGAGCGCCTGCGCGCAGGTGTCGGCGAGGATCTCGAAGAACTCCAGCTCGGCGGGCTCGAGCGTGCGGCGCCCCGGGAACGACAGGCTGATCACCCCGATCGTGCGCGTCCTGGCCTTCAGTGGCAGGCACACCGCGGACCGCTCACCGAGCTGGACCTCGGGCAGGTCCGGGTAGCGTGCCGCGATCTCCTGCGCGCCGACGAGGACCAGGCGCTCGCCGGTGCGGACGGCGTCGCTCGCGGGGGTGCGCCGGCTGAGCGGGTACCGCTCCCACGCCGCGGGGTCGTAGTTGCCGTAGCCGCGGGCCGCGACGACCCGCAGCACGTCGCCGTCCTCCAGGAGGGTCAGCGACGCCTTGGTCGCCCCGACGGCGTCGGCGCTGTGGGTGATCACCGTCTTGGTGACCAGGTCCACGGTGTCGGCCTGCGCCAGCTCGGCGGTGACACGGGCGAGCCGGGTCAGATCGGCGAGCCGGCCTGACTCGGAGGAGCCGCCGTGGCGTCCCCCGGGGTCGGTCGTCATGACGTCATCATCACACCTTCCGGTCGCGGACCGGCTCAGGACTGGACCGCGGCGCCGGATGCGATGATCTCGTCGGCGTCGTCGACTCCCCAGGCGAGCAGCGCCTCCCGGGTCTGGCCCCCCGGCGCCGACGGCCCGGTCGTCAGCGTCGCCCGGGTCCGTGAGAAGCGGGGGGCCGGCGCCGGCTGGAGCACCCCGTCCCGCTCGACGTAGGTGCCGCGGGCCGCCAGGTGCGGGTGGCGTGCCGCCTCGGTCAGCGGCAGCACCGGCGCGCAGCAGGCGTCGGTGCCGTCGAACACCTCGGCCCACTCGGCCTGCGTGCGCTCCTTGAACCGCGCGGTCAGGGCCGCCCGCAGGGCCGGCCACTGGGCCGGGTCGTTCCGGTCGGGCACGTCGTCGCCGAGCTCCAGGCGCTCGAGCAGCTCGGCGTAGAACCGCGGCTCGAGGGCGCCGACCGACATGTGCCGGCCATCCGCTGTCTCGTAGACGTCGTAGAACGGGGCGCCGCCGTCGAGCAGGTTGGCCGCCCGCCGCTCCTGGGTCCAGCCCCCGGCGAGCATCGAGGCGAACATCGCCGACAGGTGTGCGGTGCCGTCGACGATCGCGGCGTCGACGACCTGCCCCTCGCCGCTGACCCGCGCCTCGAGCAGGGCGGCCAGGACCCCGATGACGAGGTACGTCGAGCCGCCGCCGAAGTCGCCCACCAGGTTCGTCGGGAACTGGGGACGGTCCGGGGTCTGCCCGAGACCGTGCAGCGCACCCGCGATCGCGATGTAGTTCAGGTCGTGGCCGGCGGTGTGGGCCAGCGGGCCGTCCTGCCCCCACCCGGTCATCCGCCCGTAGACCAGCCGCGGGTTGCGGGCCAGGCACTCCTGCGGGCCGAGACCGAGCCGCTCGGCCGCACCGGGTCGCATCCCCTCCAGGAACACGTCGGCGGACTCGACCAGCCGCAGCACCGTCTCCATCGCGGCGGGGTTCTTCAGGTCCATCGCCACGCTGGGCCGGCCGCGGGTGAGCAGGTCGGTCTCCCGGGCGCCCGCGCTGGCCGCGCCGCCGGGACGCTCGACGCGGACCACGTCGGCGCCGAGATCGGCGAGCAGGGTGGCGGCGTGCGGTCCGGGGCCGATCCCCGCCAGCTCCACCACCCGGACGCCGCGCAGCGGGCCGGTGCCCTCGCCGAGCCGGTAGCTCATCGGGCCCTCCGCACCACGGTCTCCCGCTTGGTCTCGTTGACCGCCGACTCGTAGGCCGCCACCAGCGCGGCGACCGAGACCGGCTTGAACCGCTCGACCGCCTCGCGCAGCTGCTCGGGGGAGGCCCCGGTCTCCTTGTAGGCCGGCCAGACCTGTGTCCGGAACAGTGCGGTGAGCTCCTCGGCGATGGCCCGGCCGTGGGCGGTGAAGATGTCCTGCGCGGCGAGCGCGGCCTCCTGCGGCAGGCCCAGGTCGAGCAGCGCGACGCCGACCGAGAGGTGCGCGACCGCGACCTGGTACTTCCCCTGCTTGGTGGGGAAGACGATGCCCAGCGCGTTGAGCGTGTCGAGCTCGTCGTCGCGCAGCGGCCGGCCCGCTCGGCGTGCCAGCTCCTTGCGCGAGAGGGTGTCGGGGAGCTCGGCCATCCAGGGCGCCAGCAGCGTGCGGTGCAGCGCGATCGTCTCGGGCGTCGCGTCCTCGGGGATGCGCGCGACGTACTTCTCGATCGCGGCGAGGGTGAAACCGTGCGCCTGCAGCTCGCGGACGAGCTCGAGGCGCGCGACGTGGTCGGCGGCGTAGTCGCCGGACCGACCCCGGCGGATCGGCGGCGGAACGAGCCCGCGGGTGGTGTAGAAGCGCACGTTCCGCACGCTCATCCCGACCCGTCGCGTGAGCTCGTCGAGGGTGATCAGCTCGGCGGTGGTGTCGAGGGTGTCAGGCATCGAGGGCGGTCCTTCGAGTGCATCGGGCGGGCGCGGCGGATGGACGGTCGCCGGAGCAGGAGATGGAGATCACAGCCTCCGGTCGGTTGACGACGCTAACAGCACGAGTGTCACAATCGCAGCACAGCCCCGTCCTTCGAGAAGTTGGGAAGCCGCCGATGGCGCAGAGCTCGCAAGCCCAGGCATTCGTGTACGACGCCCTCCGCACGCCGCGCGGCAGGGGGAAGAAGAACGGCTCCTTGCACGAGGTGAAGCCCGTCGATCTGGTGGTCGGGCTGCTCGACGAGGTCAAGGTCCGCAACCCCGGCCTGGACCCGGCCCGCATCGACGACGTGGTGCTCGGCGTGGTCACCCCGATCGGCGACCAGGGCAGCGACATCGCCAAGACCGCGGCGTTGAAGGCCGGCTACCCCGAGACGGTCGCGGGCGTGCAGCTCAACCGGTTCTGCGCCTCGGGCCTCGAGGCGGTCAACCAGGCCGCGGCCCGGGTCCGCTCCGGCTTCGAGGACCTGCTCCTCGCCGGCGGGGTCGAGTCGATGTCGCGGGTGCCGATGGGCTCCGACGGCGGCGCCTGGGCGATGGACCCGGCGACCGCGTTCGACACCTCTTTCGTCCCGCAGGGCATCGGGGCCGACCTCATCGCGACGATCGAGGGCTTCAGCCGTGAGGACGTCGACGCCTACGCCGCGGAGTCACAGGCCCGGGCCGCCAAGGCGCAGGCCAACGGCTACTTCGACGGATCCGTGGTGCCGGTCAAGGACCTCAACGGGCTCACCGTCCTGGACAAGGACGAGTTCATCCGTCCGGGCACGACCGTGGAGAGCCTCGCCGGCCTCAAGCCGTCGTTCGCCGACATCGGCGAGCAGGGCGGCTTCGACGCGGTCGCACTGGAGAAGTACCACTGGGTCGAGAAGATCGACCACGTCCACCACGCCGGCAACTCCTCGGGCATCGTCGACGGTGCCGCGCTGATGCTGATCGGGTCCGAGCAGGTCGGCGCCGACCTCGGCCTCACCCCGCGGGCCCGGATCCTCGCCACGGCGGTGTCGGGCGCGGACCCGACGATCATGCTGACCGGCCCGGCGCCGGCCTCCCGCAAGGCGCTGGCCAAGGCGGGCCTCGGCGTCGACGACATCGACCTGTTCGAGATGAACGAGGCCTTCGCCGCGGTCGTGCTCCGCTTCATGCGCGACCTCGACCTCCCGCACGAGAAGGTCAACGTCAACGGCGGTGCGATCGCCATGGGCCACCCGCTCGGCGCGACCGGGGCGATGATCCTGGGCACCCTGGTCGACGAGCTCGAGCGCCGCGACCAGCGCTACGGCCTGGCCACGCTCTGCGTCGGCGGCGGGATGGGCATCGCCACCGTCGTCGAGCGCATCTGACCTTCCCGACCCGCCACTCCCGCAGACACGAGGACTTCCGCCATGACCCAGGCACCCACTGACACGAGCGCCGTGCGCTACGACCGCGACTCCGAGGGCATCGTGACCCTCACCCTCGACGACCCCACGTCGAGCGCCAACACCATGAACGAGCTCTACGTCGAGTCGATGGGCGCCGCCGTCGACCGGCTCGAGGCCGACATCGCCGCCGGTGAGGTGGCCGGCGTGGTGGTCGCCAGCGCGAAGAAGACCTTCTTCGCCGGCGGCAACCTGAAGAAGATGGTGCAGGCCGGCCCAGACGACGCCGCCGAGATCTTCGCGATGGGCGAGCAGGTCAAGTCCCAGCTGCGCCGGATCGAGACCTGCGGCAAGCCCGTGGTGGCCGCGATCAACGGCACCGCGCTCGGCGGCGGCCTCGAGATCGCGCTGGCGTGCCACCACCGGATCGCGGTCGACGACCCGAAGATCGAGCTGGGCCTGCCCGAAGTCACGCTCGGCCTGCTGCCCGGCGGCGGAGGCGTCACGCGCGTCGTACGCATGCTCGGGCTGGCCGACGCGCTGATGGGCGTGCTGCTGCAGGGCACCCGCTTCAAGCCGGCCGCGGCCAAGGAGAAGGGCCTGGTCGACGCGCTGGTCGCCAAGGCCGAAGACCTGGTGCCGGCCGCGAAGGCGTGGGTCACCGCCAACCGCGACAACGAGGAGGCGGCCACCCAGCCGTGGGACCGCCCGGGCTACAAGATGCCCGGCGGCACCCCCTCCACCCCGAAGCTCGCGGCGTTCCTGCCGGCGTTCCCGGCCAACCTGCGCAAGCAGCTCAAGGGCGCGGACTACCCGGCGCCGCGCGCGATCATGTCGGCGGCCGTCGAGGGCGCACAGGTCGACTTCGACACCGCGAGCCGGATCGAGTCGCGCTACCTGACCAGCCTGATCACCGGGCAGAACTCCAAGGACATGATCCAGGCGTTCTTCTTCGACCTGCAGGCGATCAACGCCGGGTCGCTGCGCCCCGACGGCTTCGAGACGTTCTCGCCCACGAAGGTCGGCGTGCTCGGCGCCGGGATGATGGGCGCCGGGATCGCCTACGCCTGCGCCCGCAGCGGCCTGGACGTCGTGCTCAAGGACGTCGCGCTCGAGAACGCCGAGAAGGGCAAGGGCTACTCGGTCAAGCTCGTCGAGAAGGCGGTGTCCCGCGGCAAGATGACCGAGGACAAAGCCCGCGAGCTGTTGGACCGGATCACGCCCGCCGAGGACCCGAGCGCCCTCGCCGGCTGCGACCTGGTGATCGAGGCGGTCTTCGAGGACCCGGCCCTGAAGGCCAAGGTGTTCGCCGAGGTGCTCGAGGTGGTGGCGCCCGGTGCGCTGCTGTGCTCAAACACCTCCACGCTGCCGATCACCGAGCTCGCGGAGTCGGTGGGCCCGGAGAAGGAGGCGTCGTTCATCGGCCTGCACTTCTTCTCGCCGGTCGACAAGATGCCGCTCGTGGAGATCATCCGCGGGGCGAACACCTCCGACGAGACCGTCGCGCGCGCCGTCGACGTCGTGCAGCGGATCCGCAAGACCCCGATCGTCGTCAACGACAGCCGCGGGTTCTACACCTCGCGGGTGATCGGCACCCAGATCAACGAGGGCCTGGCCATGCTCGGCGAGGGCGTGCGGCCGATGAGCATCGAGCGCGCCGCGACCCAGGCCGGCTACCCGGTCGGGCCGCTGCAGATCAGCGACGAGCTCAACATGGAGCTGATGGTCAAGATCCGCAACGCCACCAAGGCCGCGATCGAGCGCTCCGGCGCGACCTACACGCCGCACCCCGCCGAGCGGGTCATCGACACGATGATCGAGGTCGGGCGGCCCTCGAAGCTCAAGGGCGCCGGGTTCTACGAGTACGACGAGCAGGGCAAGCGGCTCGGGCTCTGGCCCGGCCTGGCCGACACCTTCCCGCCCGCCGCCGGGACGCCGGCCTTCGACGACCTCGCGGACCTCAAGGACCGGTTCCTGTTCATCGAGGCCATCGAGACCGCCCGCTGCTTCGAGGAGGGCGTGATCGAGTCCGCGGCCGCGGCCAACATCGGCTCGATCATGGGGATCGGCTACCCGCCGAACACCGGCGGCGCCGTGCAGTTCATGCAGGGTTACGAGGGCGGCCTGGCCGGGTTCGTCGAGCGCGCCCGGGAGCTGGCTGCGTCGTACGGCGAGCGGTTCACCCCGCCGGCGTACCTCGTGGACCTCGCCGAGAAGGGCGGCCGCTTCCCCGCCTGACGCCCCACCCCGATTCGGCTGCGCTGTTTGGTCTGTTTCACGCGGAGCGGTCGCAGACGAATCGGGCTCGGCTCAGGCCGTGCCGAGGCCCGCGTCGCGTGCACGGGCCACCGCCTCGGCGCGCCCGGCGACGTGCAGCTTGGCGAACACGTTCGACACGTGGTTGCGCACCGTCTTGTCGCTGAGGAACAGCCGGCGCGCGATCTCGGCGTTGGTGAGCCCGCGGGCCACCAGGTCGAGGATCTCGCGCTCGCGGTCGGTGAGCTCCGGGAACGGTACGGCGGCGTCGCGCGTCCCGCCCGCGGCGAAGAACGACAGCACCCGCCCGGCGATCGAGGAGGAGAAGACCACCTCGCCGTGGCTGACTGCCTCGAGGCCGCGGGCGATCTCGGCCCGGTCGGCACCCTTGAGCAGGTAGCCCCGGGCGCCGGCCCGGACGGCCGCGAACACCGAGTCGTCGCCCTCGAGCATGGTCAGCACCAGCACAGCGACCTCCGGATGAGCCGCGGTGATCGCCCGCGTCGCGTCGACGCCGTTCATCACGGGCATGTGCAGGTCCATCACCACCACGTCGGGAAGCAGCCGATCCACGACCTCGATGGCCTGCTGACCGTCGGCGGCCTCGCCAACCACCTCGGTGCCGGGCAGCGTGTCGATCGCGGTGACCAGACCCTCGCGGTAGAGCGGATGGTCGTCGACCACCACGACGCGCGTGCTCATGCGACCGCCGCTCGGGCGTGAGCGAGCGGGAGCACAGCGCGCACGCAGGTCCCTCGGGACTCGCCGGAACTCACGGCGAACGTGCCGCCGAGCTCCTCGGCCCGGGCCTGCATCGAGGGCAGCCCCACCCCCGTGCTCTCCGCGCGCCCGTCGACCGGGCCGGCCCCGAAGCCACGGCCGTCGTCGGCGACCTCGACCACCAGGTCGTGCGCGTCGCGGCGCAGGCGGACCTCGACCCGGCCGGCGCCGGCGTGACGCACCGAGTTGGTGACCGCCTCCGCGGCGATCCGGTAGGCCGCGACCTCAACCGCGGCCGGCAGCTCGCCGAGCACCTCCACCTCCACCTCGACCCGGGTGCCCGCGGTGCTGAGCCGTCCCGCGAGCTCGCGCACGGCGCTGGCCAGCCCGAGCTCGTCGAGCGTGGGCGGTCGCAGGTCGTTGACCAGCGCACGTACGTCGGCGACCGCCGCGTTGAGGCGCGGCACCAGCCGGTCGAGCAGCGATACGGCCGCGGCCGGGTCCTGGCCGGCGAGGTCGCGGGCGGTCTCGACCTGCAGGGCGACCGCCGCCAGGGACGGTCCGACGCCGTCGTGCAGGTCGCGCCGCAGCCGGCGACGCTCCTCCTCGCGTGCGACCACGATCTCCTCCCGGGCCTGGCGCGCCTCGCGGGCGAGCAGCACGGTGTGCGCGGCGACGGCGGCCTGCTGCCCGAGCCGGGCGAGGGCGCGCTCGGCGTCCCAGCCGAAGCCGCCGGGACGGGCGAGGTCCAGCCGGCCGAGCTGCCGCCCGCCGTACTCCAGCGGCACCGCCAGGGTCGTGCCGCCGTCGGGGAGTGTCCCGTGGCGGGCCACGGAGCCGTCGGCGAGCACCAGCTGTGCACCCCCGGCGCGCAGGCTGCGGCAGACCTGCTCGAGGACCGATGGCAGCACCTGGTCGGCCAGGTGGTCGGGGTCCTCCGCGGCGCCGAGCCGGTCGCCGAGCCGGGCCAGCACGGCGTACGGCTCGTCCTCGTCGCCGTGCACGAGCCGGTTCACCGCCCGTTGCACCCGGTGGTGCAGCGGGAGCACCGCCAGGGCGACGAGGGCGGCCGAGACCGCTGACGTGCCGGTGGTCGCGACGGTGGCGCCCAGCAGGGTGCCCAGCAGCCAGACCACCGCGACGTAGCCGACGACGACCGTGGCCGACAGGGCGACGTAGAGCATCGCCCGGGAGATGACCAGGTCGACGTCCCACAGTCCGTGCCGAAGCACCGCGACGCCCACGCTGAGGGGCAACGGCAGCATCGCGACGGCGCCCACCGCACCGGCGGCGTCGAGGGGGACCAGCCGGGCGAGCAGGGCGAGCAGCACCGTGCCGCTCACCCCGAGCAGGATCCACTTGAGCTGCTGGCGCTCCAGGGTCGCGGCGCGCCGCCACCGGACGGCGACGGTCGCGACCGCGACGGCTACCGCCGGCACCAGCAAGGCGGCCGCGAGCGCGTCGGCCGGGGTGCTCGCTGCCAGCTGGGTGCCCACCGGGTTGGTCCACGTGGAGAGCGCCTCGGGGAAGTCCTGCTCCGCGTAGGGCATCAGTGCCCAGTAGAGCGCCGTGTAGCCGGTCGCGCCGCAGCCCAGCCACAGCGCCGGCC
>JBQCEF010000513.1:0-17379 GCA_051960495.1 Nocardioides sp.
AGAAGTCGCTCTCCGGGTTGATCGGCGTCTCGACGGTGAGCGCGGGATGCGTCGCGTCGAACTTGGTCTCGACGAACCAGCTCAAGTCGACGGAGTCGCCGTCCTGGTCGTAGAGACGCAGGTTGTACTGGAACAGCGGGTCACCGGTGCAGACGCCTTGCCCGTACGGCTGGTCGACCGGCTCGCCGAAGTCGACGCTGTAGCTTCCGCCGACCGCGTCGGTGGCACGTCCGACCGGTTCACCGGGTCCACAGGCCGCGTCGACCTGGACCAGGCCGCCGGAGCCCACCGCGGTCGGGCCGAGCGTGCCGCTGACCGTCCCCGAGACCACGTTGCCGGACGCCGTCGGGATGGGGGCGTCCGCGAGGTCGGGGAACACCAGCTCCTTGAAGACGGTGCCCGAGTCGACGCCCGGGTAGTCGCCGACCGCCTTCACGCGGTAGCCCGGCAGCAGGAACTGCCAGTCCGGGTCGGGCGGGGGCTCGCAGCAGTCGGTCTGCCCCTGGGCATTCACAGGAACCTGGTAGGAGTAGGGGTACTCCCCGGCGCCGTCGTCATCCAGGTAGACCTGCACCGAGCTGCCCGGCACCCAGTCGAACAGGCTGACGCTGTTGGTCGCGAGCTGCACCGACGGATGGGGGACCGGGACGTCCCTGACCAGCTGGTCCCCGTCGGCGTCGGCCTGGTGCAGCGTCATCCCGGTGCCGTGCATCTGGTCGTAGGGGTGGGACAGCGTGACGTCGAACGTCGTGCTGCCGTCCGCGGGGACGGTGTCCTGCACGTAGACGTTCTTCCACATGTTCCCGAGCCAGATGTGCAGGTCGCCCCACGACGGAGCCGCACCCTTGACGCCGGTGACCGTGCCCTGCGTCAGTCCGAAGTTCGTGACCCGCAGGTCGACCACGGTCATCGACTTGGTGAACGCCGTCTGGCTGTCCGTGACCAGGAAGGTGTCCCCGGCGCCTGGTGCGGCGGTGAGGGGGAAGCTGAACTGGCTCCCGCTGACCGGAGCCGTCCCGACCACCGACCCGTTGCGCGTCACCGTGACGGTGGTGTCCTCGCCCCAGCCGTACCCGTGGATCTGCCCGCTGCCGTCCATGACGGTGCGGACCTCGAACGCCGGCGGGGGACCGTCGTACGCCGCGGCCGCGCCGGGTGCCCCGACGAGCATCAGGCCGCTCATCACCAGGAGGGCGCCCAGCGCCGCGCGCAGCAACCGCAGGCGTTTCGGGGCCGGTGGACGGGTCGTTCGGGCCTGACGCATGGAGACCACCTCTGGGTTCTCGAGAGAACCCCCGTGCCTTCAGGCTTTCCTGCGCCAAGTCGTGGCAGCAGGGGAGAAAGCCCCGACATCGGGCCGCAGGTCCGGAACCCGGGCAAACCGGGAGAACGGCTACGCGTCGGGGAGCGCGGGCACGGCCGGCCAGTCGGCCGGGTACTCCTCGGCGGCCCCCTCGTGCTCCTTGTGCAGCTTCTTGCGGGCACGCCGGTTGAGCCGGTCGCCGAACACCGTGCCGTTGCAGTGGTCGGTCTCGTGCTGCAGGCACCGCGCCAGCAGGCCGGTGCCGGTGTAGCGCACCGGGTTGCCCTCGAGGTCGGTGCCCTCGACGGCGGCGTAGTCCGGCCGGGCCAGCGGCACGAACGCGCCGGGGAGCGACAGGCAGCCCTCGTCGCCGTCGTCGAGGCGGCGCTCCTTGCCCTCAGGTAGTAAGAGCACGGGATTGCAGACCACGCCGCTATGGTGGGTGCCGGACTCGTCCGGGCAGTCTAAGACGAAGACCGCGCGGTCGACGCCGATCTGGCAGGCGGCCAGTCCCACCCCGTCGGCGGCATACATCGTGGCGACCATGTCGGCGGCGAGCCGGCGCAGGTCCTCGTCGTACGCCGTCACCGGCTCCTGCACGCGGTGCATCACGTCCGCCCCCCAGCGGGTGATCGGGTGGACCTCGCCGCCCTCGGGCAGCGCGGGCTCAGGCGCAGGGCCAGGCGCGGAGTCAGGCGCGGAGTCAGGCGTCTGGGGCATGGCGGACATCCTAGGCAGCCGTGACCGGGGCCACAGCCGCCCCCCGTGGCGTTGTGTGTAACTCGGAGTTACATTTGACCGCATGACCGCGACCACACCCCCTCGCCCCGACTCCGCCACGGCGCCGAGCAAGCACGGGCTGTCCTCCCGCGAGAGGACCGACCCCATCGGGTACGCCGTCTCCTTCCTCAACCGGCTCGCGCAGACGTCCGCGCTGGACCGGTTCGGGCTGCGCAAGCCCGCCGAGCGCGTCGTGTTCGAGGCGACCCGCACCGGCTTCCGCACCGTCGGCGCGGTCAACCGCCAGTTCGCCCGGGCCGGCAAGAAGAAGACCGGCACCCGGGTCCCGGCCGCCGCCGGCACCGGCAAGTTCGACCTCACGCCCACGGAGGACGAGCAGATGCTCGTCGACGTGGTCAGCGAGCTCGCCGCCGAGATCGTCCGGCCCGCCGCCGCGGAGGCCGACGCCGCCACGGCCGCTCCCGAGTCGGTGCTCAAGGCCGGGCTCGAGATCGGGCTGCCGCTGCTCGGGGTCCCCGAGGAGCTCGGCGGGATCTCGACGGAGCGCTCCGCGGTCGCCGGCACCCTGGTGCACGAGGCGCTCGCCAAGGGCGACATGGGCCTCGCGGTCGCCGCGCTCGCCCCGGGCGCGGTCAGCACCGCCCTGTCGCTGTGGGGCACCGACGAGCAGCAGGCGACGTACCTCCCGGCCTTCACCGGCGACGACGTGCCCGCGGCCGCGCTCGCGCTGACCGAGCCGCGCCCGCTGTTCGACCCGTTCGAGCTGCGCACCACCGCCACGCGCACCGACGGCGGCTTCGTGCTCAACGGTGTGAAGTCGATGGTGCCCCGCGGTGCCGACGCGGAGCTGTTCGTGGTCGGCGCCGAGCTCGACGGCTCGCCTCGCCTGTTCCTGGTGGAGTCCGGCACCGCCGGTGTCTCGATCGAGGCCGAGCCGGCCATGGGGCTGCGGGCCGCGAGCCTCACCCGGGTGCTGCTCGAAGACGTAGCGGTCGGCCCGATCTCGCTGCTCGGCGAGGCCGACGACTACGCCGAGTGCGTGCGGCTGTCCCGCCTGGCGTGGTGCGCGCTGGCGCTCGGCACCGCCCAGGCCGTCCTCGACTACGTGATCCCCTACGTCAACGAGCGCCAGGCGTTCGGCGAGCCGGTGAGCCACCGGCAGTCGGTCGCGTTCATGGTCGCCAACATCGGCATCGAGCTGCAGGGCATGCGCCTGGTGACCTACCGCGCCGCGTCGCGGGCCGCCCAGGGCAAGTCGTTCGCCCGCGAGGTCGCCCTGGCCCGCAAGCTCTGCGCCGAGCGAGGCATGCAGATCGGCAACGACGGCGTCCAGCTGCTCGGTGGGCACGGCTTCGTCAAGGAGCACCCTGTCGAACGGTGGTACCGCGACCTACGAGCAATCGGACTCATGGAAGGTGGGGTGCTGGTCTGATGATCAACCTCGAGACGCCCAAGAAGTTCCGGCCGCTGATCGGCCAGGCCCACCAGGTCGCGATGAACCTGCTGCGACCCAACTCCCGCAAGTACGACCGGCTCGAGCACGAGTACCCCAAGGAGCTCGACATGCTCGCCGCGATGATCGACGGGCTGTCGGACTCGGGTGCCGGCGAGGGTGCCGGCGCGGCCGGCGTACGACGCTCCGAGGAGGACACCAAGGCCGCCAAGGCCGCCGACTCCGGCACGAAGAACGGCGCCAACCTGGCCTCGGTCCTCTCGATCATGGAGATGTGCTGGGGCGACGTCGGCCTGCTCCTGTCGATGCCGCGCCAGGGGCTGGGAAACTCGGCGATCGCGTCGGTGGCCGACGACGAGCAGGCGAAGCGGTTCGCCGGGGTCTGGGCCTCGATGGCGATCACCGAGCCCGGCACCGGCTCGGACTCGGCGAACATCTCCACGACCGCGCGGCTCGACGGTGACGACTCCGACATCGACGGCGAGACGCACTACGTCACCGCCGGCGACCGGTGCGACGCGGTCGTCGTCTGGGCGACCCTCGACAAGTCGCTGGGCCGCGCCGCGATCAAGTCGTTCGTGGTCCCGAAGGGCACGCCCGGCATGCGGGTGGAGCGTCTCGAGCATAAGCTCGGCATCCGGGCCAGCGACACCGCGACGATCATCTTCGAGAACTGCCGGGTGCCCAAGGAGAACCTGCTCGGCAGCCCTGAGGTCGACGTCAAGCAGGGCTTCGCCGGCGCCATGGCGACCTTCGACAACACCCGGCCGCTGGTGGCCGCGATGGCGCTCGGCTGCGCCCGGGCGTCGCTGGAGCTGACCCGGGACCTGCTCGAGCAGGCCGGCGTCGTGATCGACTACGACCGGCCGGCCAACACGCAGTCCGCCGCCGCGTCGACGTACCTCCAGATGGAGTCCGACTGGGAGGCGGCCTACCTGCTCACCCTGCAGGCGGCGTGGAAGGCCGACAACCGCGAGCCGAACTCGCTCGAGGCGTCGATGGCCAAGGCCAAGGCCGGCCGGGTCGGCAACGACATCACCCTGCGGTGCGTCGAGCTCGCCGGCAGCATCGGCTACAGCGAGCACGACCTGCTGGAGAAGTGGGCGCGCGACTCCAAGATCCTCGACATCTTCGAGGGCACGCAGCAGATCCAGCAGCTGATCGTGGCCCGGCGCCTGCTCGGGCTGTCGTCCGCCCAGCTGAAGTGAGCGCCCGGGCGGCTTGACCTCGCGGCTGCGGGGAAGCATGCCGTCCATGAAGCTCTATGCGGACGGTCCGGGCCGGCGAGCCCGCCAGGTCCTCGGGGACGTGCTGCTGCTGCTCTGGGTCGCGGTGTGGGTCGAGCTCGCGCGGGTGGTCCACCGCGCGACGCTCGCGCTCGCCGTGCCGGGGGAGGAGATCCAGAGCGCCGGCACCGGCCTCGCCGGCAAGCTGCGCGACGCCGGCTCGACGGTCGGCAGCGTGCCGCTGGTCGGCGACGACGTGCGGGTGCCGTTCGACGGCGCCGGTGACGCCGCCGACCGGATCGCCTCGGCCGGCGCCGCTCAGGTCGAGGCGGTGCACACCCTCGCGTTCTGGCTCGGCCTCTCCGTCGGCGCGATCCCGATCCTCATCGTGGTCGCGGTCTACCTGCCGCTGCGGTGGCGGTTCATCCGGGCGGCGACCGCCGGGCAGCGCTTCGTCGACTCCGGGAGCGACCTCGACCTGTTCGCGCTGCGGGCGATGACCAACCAGCCTCTCCACCGGCTGGCCCGGATCAGCGACGACCCGGTGGCCGCCTGGCGCGCCGGCGACGCTGCCGTCGTACGCGAGCTCGCCGTCCTCGAGATGCGCGACGTCGGCCTGGCGCCGCCCCTTGACCGCCCCGGCAGGATGGCTCCATGAGCGTCCCCAACGTCGTCCTGAACAACGGCATCGAGATCCCGCAGCTCGGCTACGGCGTCTGGCGGGTCCCCGCCGACGAGACCCAGAAGGCGGTCGCGGCCGCGCTCGACGCGGGCTACCGGCACATCGACACCGCGAAGCTCTACGGCAACGAGGAGGCCGTCGGCGCGGCCATCCGGGCGTCCGGGCTCGACCGCGACGAGGTGTTCGTGACCTCGAAGGTGTGGAACGACGACCAGGGGTATGACGAGACCCGCCGCGCGTTCGACGCCACGATGGACCGGCTCGGGTTCGACGTGCTCGATCTCTACCTGATCCACTGGCCGATGCCCGAGCAAGGCCTGGCCGCCGACACCTGGCGGGCGATGGAGGGCCTCTACAAAGACGGACGGATCCGTGCGATCGGCGTGTCCAACTTCCACCCGCACCACCTGCGCGCGCTCCTCGACCACGCCGACGTGGTGCCGACGGTCAACCAGGTGGAGCTGCACCCCTACCTCCAGCAGCACGAGGTCCGCGACGCCAACACCGCGCTGGGCGTGGCGACCGAGGCCTGGGCGCCGCTCGCCAAGGGCGGCGACCTGCTCGCCGACCCGGTCGTCACCCGGCTCGCCGACAAGCTTGGCCGCACGCCGGCCCAGGTCGTGCTGCGCTGGCACGTCCAGCTGGGAACCATCGTGATCCCCAAGTCGGTGACGCCGAGCCGCATCGCCGAGAACATCGCGATCTTCGACTTCGAGCTCGACGACGACGACATGGGCGCCCTCGCCGGCCTCGACCGCCAGCACCGCACCGGTCCCCACCCGGACGAGATGTCCTAGTGGCGGCCAGGAAGCGCGGCGCGGGCCGCGAGTCGCGCCAGCAGCTCATCGTCGACGTCCTCGAGGACGCCTTCGCGGATCTGATGGCGGCCGACCCCAAGGCGTTCCGCGGCAAGTTCCGCAAGATGGCGGCCGACCCGTTCGCGTTCTACCGCGGCTCGGCATGTCTGTTCTACGCCGACATGACCGCGGAGGAGGACGCGTGGTCCGACGACCGGGCCGGCGCGGTGTGGATCCACGGCGACCTCCACGCCGAGAACTTCGGCACCTACATGAACTCCGGCGGCCGGCTGGTCTTCGACGTCAACGACTTCGACGAGGCCTACATCGGCCACTTCTCGTGGGACCTGCGCCGGTTCGTGGCCAGCCTGGCGCTGCTCGGCTGGCAGAAGGCGCTGCCCGAGGACGCGGTGCGCAACCTGGTGGCCGCCTACCTGCGCGCCTACCTGAGCCAGGTCAACCACTACGCCCAGGAGCCGGAGGACGCCGACTTCGCCCTGCACCTCGACAACACCGACGGCCCGGTCCGCGAAGTGCTCGCCGCGGCGCGGTTGTCGAGCCGCGTGGAGATGCTCGACGCGATGACCCGGTTCGACGGCGACGTCCGCGTCTTCGACGAGGACGCGAGCGTGAGACGGCTCGGCCGGTCCGAGCGGGCCAAGGTCGAGAAGGCGTTCGCGGCCTACCTCGACACGATTCCCGAGTCCAAGAAGATCGACCGCGAGCTCTTCTACGGCGTCCGTGACGTGGTCGGCAAGAGCGGGTTCGGCATCGGGAGCGCCGGCCTGCCCGCCTACAACGTCCTCGTCGAGGGCTACACCCAGTCCCTCGACAACGATGTCGTGCTGTCGATGAAGCAGGCGAACGTCCCGGCGGTCAGCCGCTTCGTCGACCGCGGCGCGGTGGAGAAGTACTTCGAGCACGAGGGCCACCGGACGGTGGTGAGCCAGCGGGCGCTGCAGGTGCACACCGACCCGCTGCTCGGCTACACCAGCATCGACGGCACCGGCTACGTCGTCGCCGAGGTCTCGCCCTACGAGGCCGACCTCGACTGGGGCGAGGTCAACGAGCCCGACGAGATGCGGCAGGTCGTGCAGGCCCTCGGCCGGGCGACCGCCAAGGTGCACTGTGCCTCCGACGAGGACAGCGACCAGAACCTCGTCACCTTCCAGACCGAGGAGGCGATCTGCGAGGTCCTCGAGGGCCGGCGCAAGGAGTTCGTCGCCGACCTGACCGACTTCGCGATCGACTACGCCGACGTCGTACGACGCGACCACGCGCTGTTCGTCGACGCGTTCCGCGAGGGCCGCATCGGCGGGGTCAGCGCGACCTAGCCGCGCTCACCGGACCCGGTGCGCGCCGGGTCCGGGGGAGCCGCGCAGCATCCCGGGCGCATCCCAGCCGCGCTCGTCGAACGCCGCGGCGACGGCCTCCTCCACGGCGGCCGCGCGGTCGAGGGGCAGCAGCACGATCGCCGAGCCGCCGAAACCGCCACCGGTCATGCGGGCCCCCAGCGCACCCTCGGCCAGGCCGACCTCGACGACCGTGTCGAGCTCCTCGCAGGAAACCTCGAAGTCGTCGCGCAGCGATTGGTGCGACGCGGTGAACAGCTCGCCGAGCGCGCGGTAGTCCTCCCGCTCGAGCGCGTCGACGGCCGCGTCCACGCGGGCCACCTCGGTGACGACGTGACGGGTACGACGCCCTAGCCGGTCGTCGTCGAGACGCGCGAGCGCCGCCTCGAGGTCGGTCACCTCCGCGAGGTGGGACACACCGAGGGCCCCGGCCGCCGCCTCGCAGTCCTCGCGCCGCGACGCGTAGCCGCCGTCGTTCAGCGCGTGGTGCACCCGGGTGTCGACGACGAGGAGCTCGAGCCCCGCCGCGTCCGGGTCCCAAGGCACCTGCCGCGGCTCCGCCCCGGCGAAGTCGAGCAGGAGGGCGTGCCCCTCGTTCGCGAGGACCGCGACGCTCTGGTCCATCCCGCCGGTCGAGGCGCCGGCCACCTCGTTCTCCGCGCGCACGCACGCGGCGACGATGCGGCGTCGTACGTCGTCATCCACCTCCACCCCGGCCGCCGCGCACGCCGCCAGGGCCACCGAGCACTCCAGCGCGGCCGAGCTCGACAGGCCGGCCCCGACGGGGACCCGGCTGTCCAGGACGAGGTCCAGGCCCGGGACGTCCACGCCGTCCTCACGCAACGCCCACAGCACCCCGGCGACGTAGCTGACCCAGCCCGAGACGGCCCCGGGACCCACGGCCCCCAGCGTCCCCGACCACGGCTCGTCGACCTGCAGGCTCCGCACCGTCACCCGGTCGTCGTCGCGGGACGCGGCAGCGACGTAGGTGGCGTGCGGGAGCGCGAAGGGCAGGCAACGCCCGCCGTTGTAGTCGACGTGCTCGCCGATCAGGTTCACCCGGCCCGGCGCGACGTAGACGCCGTCGGCGGGCCGGCCGTGCAGCGCAGTGAATCGGTCGGAGAGCGCGGTGGCGATCCGCTCGGGGTGGCCGGGGTCCAGCAGCTCGACGGGCATGGGGAAACCCTGACACATCCGGCGGCGGGGGCGCCGACCCATCCGGGCCCGGCCGCGCAGCGAACTACGGTGGAGTGACCACCCGGCCCCGACGCGAAGGAACCGCCGCATGACCCTCACGTCCGCACCCACGAGCAGCTCCCGGGTCGGCGGCGCGGCCGCATGGTTGGCCGTGGTGGTCACCCCTCTCTTCGGCGGGGAGCTCCCCGTCCGGATCCGGGCGTGGGACGGCACGGAGGCCGGGCCGGGCGGCGCGCCGGTCGTCGTCGTCCGCGACCCGGCCGCGCTGCGCCGCCTGGTCTACCGGCCGGGGGAGCTCGGGCTCGCGCAGGCCTACGTCACCGGCGAGATCGACGTCGAGGGCGACCTGCTCGACGGGTTCCGGCGGGTCTGGGCGGCGGTCCGCGAGCGCGGCGCGTCGCCGTCGCTGCGTCCCGCGGTCGTCGCGGCAGGCCTCCGGGCGGCCCGGGACCTCGGTGCGCTCGGCCTCCCGCCGGCACCGCCGGCGTCCCAGGCGCGGCTGCGTGGCCGGCTGCACTCGCTGCGCCGCGACCAGGAGGCGATCGCCCACCACTACGACCTGTCGAACGACTTCTACTCGCTGATCCTCGACCCGCACATGGCCTACTCGTGCGCCTACTTCACCAGCGACGAGCCGGGCTACGGGCTCGAGGACGCGCAGCGCGACAAGCTCGACCTGGTGTGCCGCAAGCTCGGCCTGGACCGGCCGCGACCGGGGCACCGCCACCTCGACATCGGCTGCGGCTGGGGCTCGTTGTCGCTGCATGCCGCGCAGGAGTACGGCGTGCAGGTCGTCGGCGTGACCATCGCCGCGGAGCAGAAGGCCTTCATCGACGAGCGGATCGCCCAGCGGGGCCTCGAGGACCGGGTCGAGATCCGGCTGCAGGACTATCGGGAGGTGCCCGACGGGCCCTACGACACGATCTCGTCGATCGAGATGGGCGAGCACGTGGGGGAGCGCAACTACCCGGTCTACGCGCAGCAGATCCACGACCTGCTGCGGCCGGGCGGGCGCGCCCTGGTGCAGCAGATGTCTCGCACCACCCAGCCTGGCGGCGGCCCGTTCATCGAGGCGTTCATCGCGCCGGACATGCACATGCGACCGGTGGGGCGGACCGTCGACCTGCTCGAGCGCGCCGGGCTGGAGGTCCGCGACGTGCACGCGCTGCGCGAGCACTACGTGCGGACCGTCGACGCCTGGTACGACACCTTCGAGGCCAACTGGGACGCCGCCGTCGACATGGTGGGCGAGGAGGTCGCCCGGGTCTGGCGCCTCTACCTCGTCGGCGGCGCACTCGCCTTCGAGGAGGGCCGGATGGGCGTCGACCAGATCCTGATGGTGCGGCCGGGCGCCGACGGCCGCAGCGACCTGCCGCCCGGGCGCGACCACTGATGCCGGACTTCGCCTGGAGCGGGCTCCTGGCGGCCCTCCCGGTCACGGCGGGGGTCGTGGTCGTCGTGCTCGGCTCGACGTTCCTGGTAGCCCTGCGCGTGGGGCGCCACGCGGTCGTCGACGTGGCGTGGGGCTTGGGGTTCGTCGCCGTCGCGGCAGCGTCGTACGTGCTCTCGGCCGGCGAGGGCGACCCCACCCGCAGGCTCCTGGTCCTCTCGCTGACCGCGGTCTGGGGGCTGCGCCTGGCCTGGCACATCTGGCGGCGCTCGCGTGGGCACGGGGAGGATCCCCGCTACGAGGCGCTGCTCGCGAAGGCGCCGGGCAGCCGCACCGCCTACGCGCTGCGGCAGATCTACCTCACCCAGGCGCTCGTGCTGTGGTTCGTGTCCCTGCCGCTGCAGGTCGCCGCCTTCGAGACGCCCGGCCCGAACTGGCTCACCTGGGTGGGTGTGGCGGTGTGGGCGGTCGGCCTGTTCTTCGAGGCCGTCGGCGACCTCCAGCTGCAACGCTTCCGGGCCGACCCCCAGAGCCGGGGGAGGGTGCTGGACACCGGGCTGTGGCGCTACACGCGGCACCCGAACTACTTCGGCGACGCCTGCGTGTGGTGGGGCCTGTCCCTGGTCGCGTTCAGCGCGTGGCCCGGTGTGCTGACCGTGCTGTCGCCGGTGGTGATGACCTGGCTGCTGGCCAACGGGACCGGCAAGCCGCTGCTCGAGAAGGGGATGGCGTCGAGGCGGCCCGGCTACGCCGACTACGTGGCACGCACCAGCGGGTTCTTCCCGCTCCCACCTCGACCTCCAAGGAGTTCCTCGTGAAGACGATCGCCGTCGGATCCACCGCCCCGGACTTCGAGCTCCCGGACGAGCACGGCCCCGCTGACCCGGACCGCCGCCGGTCGGTCCGATTGGTGGCTGCGCCCCTGGTGTAGCAAGGTTGCTCCGTGCGATTCCTCAGCGAGAACCTTCCCGGCTACGACCTGACCTACGACGACGTGTTCATGGTGCCGCGGCGCTCGAGCGTCGGCTCGCGCCACGACGTCGACCTGAGCACCTCCGACGGCGTGGGTACGACGATCCCGCTGGTCGTCGCGAACATGACCGCGGTCTCGGGCCGCCGGATGGCCGAGACCGTCGCGCGCCGGGGCGGCATCGCGGTGATCCCGCAGGACATCCCCATCCCCGTGGTCGCGGAGGTGATCGCCTGGGTCAAGCAGCGTCACCTGGTCTTCGACACCCCGATCACGCTGGAGCCCACCCAGACCGTCAGCGACGCGATGGCGCTGCTGCCCAAGCGCGCGCACCGCGCGGCGTTCGTCGTGGAGGACGGCCGGCCGGTCGGCGTGGTCACCGAGGAGGACTGTGCCGGGGTCGACCGGTTCACCCAGGTGCACCAGGTCATGTCGGTCAACCCGCTGACGCTGCCGGACACCGTCGGGCCGCGCGAGGCGTTCGACCGGCTCGACGCTGCCCGCCGCAGGGTGGCGCCGGTGGTCGACCACGACTGGATGCTGCGGGGAGTGCTCACCCGCAGCGCGGCGCTGCGCTCGACGCTCTACGAGCCGGCCGTCGACGATGGTGGGCGGCTCCGGGTGGCTGCGGCGCTCGGGGTCAACGGCGACGTCGCCGGCAAGGCGCGCGGGCTGGTCGAGGCCGGCGCCGACGTCCTGGTTGTCAACACCGCGCACGGCCACCAGGACCGGATGATCGACGCGCTCAAGGCCGTCCGGAGCATCGACCCCGGGGTGCCGGTGGTCGCCGGCAACGTCGTCTCGGCCGAGGGCGTGCGCGAGCTCGTCGACGCCGGCGCCGACATCATCAAGGTCGGGGTGGGACCCGGCGCGATGTGCACGACGCGCATGATGACCGGCGTCGGCCGGCCGCAGTTCTCCGCGGTGCTCGAGTGTGCGGCTGCGGCCCGTGAGCTCGGCCGGCACGTCTGGGCCGACGGGGGAGTGCGCCACCCGCGCGACGTCGCCCTCGCCCTGGCCGCCGGCGCGTCCTCGGTGATGATCGGCTCGTGGTTCGCCGGGACCCACGAGTCTCCGGGCGACCTGCACGTGGACGCCGACGGCCGCGCCTACAAGGAGAGCTTCGGGATGGCCTCGGCCCGGGCGGTCGCCAACCGGACCAGCACCGAGACCGCCTTCGACCGGGCGCGCAAGGGGCTCTACGAGGAGGGCATCTCCTCGAGCCGGATGTTCCTCGACCCCGACCGGCCCGGCGTGGAGGACCTGATCGACCAGATCTGCGCCGGCGTGCGCTCGGCGTGCACCTACGCCGGGGCGCGCACCCTCGACGAGCTGCGGGATCGCGCGGTCGTCGGCCTGCAGTCCGCCGCCGGGTTCGCCGAGGGCCGCCCGCTGCCGGCCGGCTGGTGAGCCGCGGCAGGGTCATTGCATGATCGCAATGGAACGGGGTACCGGCGGCCCATGGCCAACTTCGTCAGCGAGGTCAGGGAGACCGGCAACGGGCTGCTGATGCGTATCTCGGTGATCGCCGCGATCGGCGGCCTGCTCTTCGGCTATGACACCGGGGTGATCTCGGGTGCCCTGCTCTACATCAAGAAAGACCTGCACGCCGGCACCTTCGAGCAGCAGGCGATCGTCGCCGTGCTGTTGCTGGGGGCGATGGTCGGGGCGCTCGCGTCCGGCTACCTCGCGGACCGGATCAGCCGCAAGTGGACCAAGGTGCTCTCCGGCACGATCTACGTGGTGGGTGCGCTCGGCTGCGCGTTCTCGGTCAACGCCGAGATGCTGATCGGCTTCCGCTTCCTGCTCGGGCTCTCGGTCGGCACCGCGTCCTTCGTCTCTCCGCTCTACATCTCCGAGGTGTCGCCACCTCGCGTGCGGGGTGGCCTGGTGTCGTTCAACCAGCTCGCGATCGTGTCCGGCATCCTGCTCGCCTACCTGGCGAACTACGCCTTCAAGGACTTCCACGAGGAGTGGCGCTGGATGCTCGGCGCGGCCGCCATCCCCGGGGCCGTTCTCGCGGTGGGGATGCTCACCGTTCCACGCACCCCGCGGTGGCTGATGCTCAACGGCCAGGAGGACAAGGCCCGCGGCGTGCTCGAGCGGCTGCGCGAGGGCGACGACGACGCCGACGTCGACGCGGAGATGGACGACATCCGCGCGGCCAACGAGCACGAGAAGGGTGCGAGCGTCCGCGACCTCACGCAGCCCAAGTTCCGGCCGATGCTGATGGTGGGCGTCGGTCTGGCGCTCGCGCAGCAGTTCGTCGGCGTCAACACGGTCATCTACTACGCTCCCACGATCCTGTCGAACACCGGCATGGAGAACAGCGCGGCACTCGCGTCCACCATCATCGTGGGCGTCACGAACCTCGTCTTCACCGTCGTCGCAGTGCTTCTGCTCGACCGGGTCGGACGCCGCAAGCTGCTCATCACCGGCACGGTCGGCGCCGGCCTGTCCCTGGCGCTGCTGGGTGTCTACTTCACGAGCTCGACCCTGCAGGACAGCTACGGCTGGCTCGCGCTCACCGGCCTGGTGCTGTTCATCGCGTCGTTCGCGATCGGGCTCGGACCGGTCTTCTGGCTGATGATCTCCGAGATCTTCCCGGTCGGCGTCCGCGGCCCGGCGATGGCCACGTGCACGATCGCCAACTGGGGTGCGAACTTCCTGGTCGCCCAGACGTTCCTGACGCTCACCGACCTGATCACCAGGCAGGGCGTGTTCTTCCTCTACACCGCGTTCGCCGTCGCCTCGGTCGCGTTCTTCGCGGCACGGGTGCCCGAGACCCGAGGGCGGAGCCTGGAGGACATCCAGGAGGAGCTGGTCTCGTGAGATGCGCCGGCCAGGTGCGGCACGGTCGGGCCGTCCGCCGGACGTGCACTCGAAGACGGATGCGCCAGTGCTGAGCCTGGGCGGGGCACCACAGGGCTGCGAGTGCTCGTCCTTGTGAGGCCGAGCCACCGGCCGGGTCGTCCGCTCAGCGGCGTCGCCGACCCTGACCGCCACGCCCCTGACCGCCACGGCGCTGGCCGCCCTTGCCGGTGCGCGGTCCGCGTCCGGAGGCCTGGGCAGGCCCCGGGCGTGCCGCTCGGGGCTTCCCGGCGTCGGCGGGCGGTTCCTGCGACCCTCGCGAGCTCCGCACGGTGCGCCCTCGCACCACCCCGATGAAGGTCTCCAGCCGCGGGTCGTCGGCGTCCTGCGGCCAGACGAGGGCGACCTGGGTCTCGTCCACGCCGGTCACCGGCACCGCGACGACGTCCTTGCGATGGTGGACCCGCGCGACCGACATCGGCAGCACCACGACGCCGGCGTCGGCCGCGACCGACTCGAGCATCTGCCGCACGCTCATCGGCGGCACCGGGTAGCGGCTGCCGTCCCGGACCTCCGCGGCCACGTCCCGCCAGGCCGGCACGTCGTCCGGGTCCTGGAGCAGGTGTTCGCCCGCCAGGTCGCTCACGGCGATCTCGTCGTACGCCGCGACCGGGTGCTCCGCGGACACCACCACGACCGGACGCTCGGTGTAGAGCGGGATCAGGTGCAGGCCGGTCCGGTCGACGGGCAGTCGCACCAGCGCCATGTCGGCCTCGCCGCGGCGCAGGGCGCCGACCTGCTCGTCCTGCTCCTTCGGGACCAGCACCAGCGGGACGGTGCTGCGCTCGTCCCAGCGCCGGGCCCACTTGTCGGGGACCACGCCGGTGACGAAGGTGACGCGCAGCGGGCCGGCCGGGTCGGGGGAGGGGTCCACCGGCGTCATGCTACGGGCACACCGGCCGGGGACCTTCGGCACTTCCAGGTGCCCCGCGACGGTGAGGTGATGGGACCACAGTGCAGGACCCACGACGAGCGAGGCGATCAGACGATGGTGGGCACGAAGACCTGGAAGGTCGACATCTTCATCGGTGAGCACGAGGAACGGACCCAGGCGGAGGCCCGGCTGGTCGTGGACGACCGCGTGACCGTCAGCGGCCGCGGCACGGCCCGGCTGAACCCGGCGGATCGCGACGTCCCGGAGATCGGTGACGAGCTCGCCGCCGCACGGGCCCTCTCCGACCTCGCGCACCGGCTGCTCGACCTGGCGGCCGAGGACATCGACGACGCGACGCACGCCCCGGGGCTGCTGCCCCGGTGAACACGGTGCGCCCGGCCGTGGACGGACTGACCACGGCCGAGGCGCGGCGACGGTTGGCCGAGCAGGGCCCCAACCGGCTGCCCGAACCCCGTCGGCCGTCCGCCCTGCGACGGTTCGCCGCCGAGCTGACCCACTTCTTCGCGCTGATGCTGTGGGTCGCCGGTGTGCTCGCCCTGCTCGCCGGACTCCCCGAGCTCGGGATCGCGATCTTCGCGGTGGTGCTGCTGAACGCGGTCTTCGCGTTCGTGCAGCAGGAGCGGGCCGACCGGGCCGCCGAGCGTCTGCGCGGGATGCTCCCGACACAGGTGGGCGTGCTGCGTGACGGCCGACGGCAGGTTGTCGGGGCCGAGGAGGTGGTGGTCGACGACCTGCTCCTGCTCGAGAGCGGCGACCGGGTGCCTGCGGACGCGATGCTGGTCGCGAGCACCCGCCTGCTCGTGGACACCTCGATGCTGACCGGCGAGAGCGTGCCGGTCGGCGTCTCGACGGGAGAGGTGCTGCACGCCGGCACCTTCGCCGTCGAGGGCGAGGGCCGCGCGTGCGTGACCGCGACGGGTGCAGCCACCCGACTCGCGGGCATCGCCCGGCTGGCCGGGTCAGCCGGGGGTGCCGAGACCCCGCTGACCCGCGAGCTGCGCGCGGTGGTGCGCATGGTGGCCGGGATCGCGCTGGGCGTTGGCGGGTTGTTCCTGCTCATCTCGGTCCTCGTCGGCAACCCGCTCGCGGACGGGCTGGTGTTCGCCATCGGCGTCACGGTCGCCCTCGTCCCCGAGGCACTGCTCCCGACCGTCACCTTGTCGCTGGCGTGGGGAGCCGAGCAGATGGCCAAGCGGCAGATCCTGGTCCGGCACCTCGAGGCGGTCGAGACCCTGGGGTCGACGACCTTCGTCTGCACCGACAAGACCGGCACGCTCACGCGCAACGAGATGACGGTGCTCGAGGCGTGGAGCCCGGTCGGCGCGCTCACGGTGGCCGGGGAGGGCTACGGTCCGCAGGCACGGCTCGCGTGGTCGCCGGGAGCCGACGAGGCCGGCTGCCGCGAGCTCGCCCTCGCCGCGGTGCGCTGCTCGACCGGCTACGTCCGCGAGACGGAGGGCGGGTGGCAGCCGCACGGCGACCCGATGGAGGCCGCACTCGACGCGCTGGCCCGGCGCCTCGGCGTGGACACCGACGCCGACCGGGCGGCCCACCCCGCGCGGGCGCGCTTCCCCTTCGACCCACGGCTGCGACGCATGGCGGTCGTCGTCGACGACACCGTCGTGGTCAAGGGAGCCAGTGACACCGTGCTTCCGCTCTGCGACGAGTACGACGACGTCGCCGCGGTGGTGGCCGGCTGGACGAGCCGGGGGTTGCGCGTGCTGGCCGTCGCCGCGGGCTCGTGCGGCGGACAGGCGCCGGAGCGCCTCGAGGCCGTCGCGAGCGGTCTCCGGCTCCTCGGCATGGTCGCCCTCGAGGACCCGCCGCGCGACGACGTGTCGGAGGCGCTGGCGGCGTGCCGTCGAGCCGGCATCGCGGTGGCCATGGTCACCGGGGACCACCCCGCCACCGCCGCCGCGATCGCGGACGAGGTGGGGCTGCGACGCCCCGGTGTCCCGGTGCTGAGCGGCAGCGACCTGCCGCAGGACGATCGGATGCTCGCGGCGATGATCGACCACGACGGCGTCGTGATCGCCCGGGTCTCGCCCGAGGACAAGCTGCGCATCGCCCGGGCGCTGCGCAGCCGCGGCCACGTGGTGGCCATGACCGGCGACGGGGTGAACGACGCCCCGGCCCTGCATGAGTCCGACATCGGCGTGGCCATGGGACGGGGCGGACCCGACGTCGCGCGCGAGGCGGCCGACCTGGTCCTGCTCGACGACGCCTTCGCCAGCATCGTCGCGGGGGTGGAGCAGGGCCGGGCGACCTTCGTGAACATGCGCCGGTTCCTGACCTACCACCTCACCGACAACGTGGCCGAGCTCGCGCCGTTCGTGGTGTGGGCGCTCTCGGGCGGCAGCTTCCCACTGGCGCTCGGGGTGATGCAGATCCTCGCGCTCGACCTCGGCACCGACACCCTGTCCGCCGTGGCCCTGGGTGCCGAACCGCCGGCCGAGCACCTGCTGGACGGGCCGCCGGTCCGAGGGCGGCTCATGAACGGCA
>JBQCEF010000514.1:0-7032 GCA_051960495.1 Nocardioides sp.
GGCGAATTCAGCCGGTCAGCGCAACACCGGGTGGTTTGAGGGGTTCTGACAGTAGCTTGTCGAGGACTTCGGCGGGGGTCTTCCAGTCCAGGGTCTTGCGGGGCCGGTTGTTGAGCTTGCGGGCGACGTGATCGAGGTAGTCGGGGGCGTAGCCCGAGAGGTCGCTGCTTTTGGGGAAGTACTGGCGCAACAGCCCGTTGGTGTTCTCGTTGCTGCCGCGTTGCCACGGTGAGTGGGGGTCGCAGAAGAAGATGTCGAGGTCGGTGGCCGCCGCGATCTGGACGTGGTTGG
This sequence comes from Nocardioides sp., assembly GCA_051960495.1. Taxonomy (GTDB): domain Bacteria; phylum Actinomycetota; class Actinomycetes; order Propionibacteriales; family Nocardioidaceae; genus Nocardioides_B. The sequence continues at coordinate 292 of JBQCEF010000514.1, forward strand.
CCATCTCGATGCCCTGGTCCCAGGTCAGCGTCTTCTTCAAGGTCTGCGGCAGCTGGCTCATCGCAGCCACCATGGCCTCCTGGACGGCGTCCGCGCCGTGGTCGTGCGGGAGATGCAGCAGCATCACGAACCGGCTGGTGCGTTCGACCAGCGTGCCGATCGCGGACCTGCTGTCCTTGCCGATGATCAGGTCGCCTTCCCAATGACCGGCCACGGCCCGGTCCTCCACCTCGGGCGGACGTTCACTGATGTTGACCATGCCCAGCACCCGGGCACGGCGCCGGTCGCTTCGACGCTGCGGCCTACGGACCGCGCGGCCGGTGCGCAGCCGCGCGGTCAGGTCGCGACGCAGCGCACCGCGGCTTTGCACATACAGGGACTGGTAGATCGTCTCGTGTGACACCCACATCTCCGGATCGTCGGGGAAATCCTCACGCAGCCGGTTGCTGATCTGCTCGGGACTGTGTTCCTCACCGAGTCGATCCTCCACCTCTTTGCGTAGCCGCTCGTTCCCGACGAGCTTGGCCACCTTCGGACGGGCCAGCCGGGCGTCGGCACGTTGCTGAGCCAGGTGCGGGGAGTAGCTCCACGGATTGACCCGCCGCCCACCGGGATGAACGCCGCCCAACTTGCGACGGGTTCGGTACTGCTGTCGGGGCATGTTCGAGCGCAGTTCGCGCAACACCGTCGAGGGACTCCGCCCGATGCTGTGCGCGATCGCCCGGATCGACAGCTCGGCGGTGACACCCTGCAGGATCTTCTCGCGGTCGCGAATGTTTAACGCCCGGGTCTTCTCCGGGGGCTCCTCCAGGCTCAGTGGCGACATCCCACCAGCCTTGAGGAACCACCGCTGGCCGGCGGTCTTCTCAAACCCGACACGCTGAGCGGCCTCACCGATCGTGCAACCAGACAAAACCAGGCGCCAAAACTCACGCTGCACATCACGACGAGGCGGAAGCTTCACGCAACACTCCAAAGTCAGAGGTGTTGCGCTGACCCCATGAACTCAAGAAGCTCCGCCATGCCCTTCTCGCACCTGCCCGTCGTCCCTGCCCACGAACGCTGGTTCGTGCCGTCCGCGGCGGGAGGGGACTGGGGCTTCTTCTGGTCCTGGCTGCCGTTGACCCTGGTCGCCGCCGTCGTCGCGGTCACCGTCGTCTGGCGCATGGTCGCGCTCCGGCTGCGCCGTCCCGAGCTCGGCGTCCTGGAGCCGGTCGGCCGGCTGGTGCCGTGGGTGCCGCGGCTGCTCGGCATTCACCTCGGCGTCGCCTTGCTGGCGCTGGCGGCCACCGGTTCGTTCGTGACCCCCGCAGTCGAGCTGGACGGGCCGATCGGGTCGGCGCTCCTGCTCGGCGAGGCGGCCCTCGGCGTGTGGCTGGTCACCGGGGTGAGGCTGCGCCCCGCGGCCGCGCTGGTCCTCGCGCTCGGTCCGGTGCTCGGCGTGGTCAGCGGCCCGATGGGCCTGCTCGAGTGCGCGAAACTCGCTGCCGTGGCGGCGTTCCTGGTGGTGCTGCCTCCGGGTGCGGACCGCTACGGCGCCGTCGCCCACGACGCCACGCGCACCCGGCAGGCGCTCCTGCTGCTGCGGGTCGGCGTCGGGGTCGCGCTGATCGCGCTGGCGTTCACCGAGAAGTTCACCAACCCGGTGATGGCCGTGCACACGCTCGAGGAGTTCCCGGCCCTCGACGTGTTCGGCCTGGTGGGAATCCACCTGTCGCCCGAGACGTTCGTGGCGGTCGCCGGCTCGGTAGAGCTGCTGTTCGGCCTGCTCGTGCTCTCCGGGGCGCTGCCGCAGGTCGCCGTGCTCGTCGCGATGGTGCCGTTCAACGCGACGCTGGCGCTCTTCGGCCAGGCCGAGCTGGTCGGGCACCTGCCCGTGTACCGGGTGTTCCTGGCGCTGCTGGCCTACGGCTCGAACGCCGAGACGTTCGCGCTCGTCCGCTGGCTGCCGCGGCTCACTCCTGCCAGGGGTGGAACGGCGGCAGCTGCGACGCCCGCCCCGTGAACTCCGGGTCGCGCTTCTCGCGGAAGGCCGCCACGCCCTCCTTGCCGTCGCCGACGCTGGTGTAGAACATCGCCAGCGAGTCGACCCGGTGCGCCTCGAGCGGGTGCGGCTGGGCCGAGTTGCGGTACATCATCTGCCGGGCCAGCGCGGTGGCCACGGGGGAGCGGCCGGCCACGAACTTCCGGGCCAGGTCCTGGGCGGCGGCCAGCAGCTCGTCCCCGGAATGCACCGAGCGCACCAGCCCGCCGTGGTACGCCTCCTGCGCGCTGAGGATGTCCGCGGAGTAGACCCACTCCAGCGCACGGGAGATCCCGACGATTCGCGGCAGGAACCAGGTCGAGCACGCCTCGGGGACGATGCCGAGCCGGCCGAACACGAAACCGATCCGGGCGCGGTCCGAGGCCAGCCGGACGTCCATCGGCAGCGTCATCGTCGCGCCGATGCCGACGGCCGCCCCGTTGATCGCGGCGATCACCGGCTTGGTGCAGGCATAGATGGCGAGGGCGACCCTCCCGCCGGTGTCCCGCACGCCGGCGACGATCTCGGGGTCGTCCAGCCGTTCGTGCAGGTCGGCCAGCGTCGGCTCGAGCGACTCGTCGAGCCCGAAGACGTTGCCCTCGGCGGACAGGTCCATCCCGGCGCAGAACGCCTTGCCGCGCCCGGTCACCACGATCGCCGCGACGTCGTCGTCGGCCGACGCCCGCTCGAACGCCGCCACCAGCTCCTCGGCCATCGTGACCGTGAACGCGTTGAGCTGGTCGGGACGGTCGAGGGTGAGCGTGAGGACGCCCTCCTCGACCGACCAGTCCAGCGTCTCGTACGACGGGCTCACTGGTTCCTCAACCCGGATGCGCCGCAGAGGTCCTTCGAGACGTCGTCGGTGCGGTCCTCCTGGATCAGGTCGAACAGCTTCTTGGCGCGCTCGGTGTCCCAGTGCACCGCCAGGTCGGCGATCGGCACGCCGCAGGTGAGCCCGCTCTTGCCGTCGACGCGCGTCATCGCCCACGCGAACCGCATGGTCGCGAACATCGAGGTGTCCTTGCCCACCCGCAGCGAGTCCTTGCCGGAGCTGGCCAGCCGGAAGTAACGGACCGGGTTGATCACCGACCACGGGGAGGCGGCCTTGTGGCCGACCGCGCTGACCACCTCGCGCTGGTGCCGGGCGCGGTCGATGTCGCCGAGCCCGGAGGTGTGCCGGGACCGGGCGTAGCCGAGGGCGACCTTCCCGTCGACGTCCTGGCAGCCCTTCTTGATGTCGAGGTTCGCGAGCTTGTCCTGCATCGCGGTCTTCGGGCAGATCTCGATGCCGCCCACGGCGTCGACCACGTTGACGAAGCCGCCGAACCCGATCTCGACGTAGTCGTCGATGCGGATTCCGGTGGCGTCCTCGATCGTCTGCACGAGCAGCTTCGGCCCGCCGTACGCGTAGGCCGCGTTGATCTTCGTGGTGCCGTGGCCGGGGACCGGGACCAGGCTGTCGCGCGGGATCGACATCAGCAGGTTCGGCCCGGACCCGGTGTGCAGCAGCATGATCGTGTCGGTGCGCCGGCCCTCGCCCTTGCCGGTGCCGAGGTCGAGCTCCTCCTTGCGCGACAGCCCCTCGCGGCTGTCGCTGCCGACGAGGAGGTACGTCGTGCCCGGCTGCTCGCCGGGTCGGTCGTCGCCGGGGTCGGTCTTCACCTTGTCGATCTGCGACCAGGCCCACATCGGCACGGCGACGAGGAAGACGACCCACAGCAGCAGCGCGAGCTTCACCCAGCCCCAGCGGAACCGTCGGCGCGACCGGGGCGGTGGCGGGGTCGGCACCGGCCGGCGCGGCGCCGAGGGACCTCCCGGTCCGCCGTGAGCCGGCTCCCGGCGCGGCGCACTCGCGGAATCGGCGCGCTGCTCGCGGGAGGGGCGCTTCATCGTCGGCAGCACCCGGGTGGGCTCGGGGTCCCCGGGAAGGTGGTCGGGGCGGCGGTCGCCCCCGGAACCCTTGCCGCCGTAGAGCCAGTTGTAGTCGGGCTCGTCAGAGCGACCCGAGGGACGGTCAGCCATGCGAAAACGCTACCGTGCGGCGCATGACCCCAGAGCGGCTGCCCGTCGCCCACGCCCGGACCTCGCTGTCGCTGCTCGCCGACCAGAGCCACGTCAACCTGCTCGGCAACGTCCACGGCGGCACGGTGATGCGGCTGGTCGACTCGACCGCGGGCGCCGTCGCGCAGCGGCACAGCGGCGGGCCGGCGGTCACGGCCGCGATGGACGAGATGGCGTTCCTGCAGCCGGTGCACGTCGGCGACATCGTCCGCGCGATGGCACAGGTCAACTGGGCCGGCCGCACGTCGATGGAGATCGGCGTCCGCGTGGAGTCCGAGCGCTGGAACGAGGTCGGCCGCGAGCCGGTGCACGTGGCGTCGGCGTACCTGGTCTTCGTCGCGATCGACGAGGAGGGCCGTCCGCGGGAGATCCCCGGTCTGGTCACCGAGACCCCCGACGAGATCCGCCGCGAGCGGGAGGCGGAGATCCGCCGCTCCCACCGGCTCGCCCGGCGTGCCGAGATCAAGCGGGGCCGGGAGGGGCCCGAGCCGGCCTGAGCCAAGGGTCGGTGCCGCCCGGCGCGCCGTTGCCGCTGTGACAGGTGTGACTGGTGATACTGGAACGTCGTCATCGTCCCGAAAGGTCCCCCTGGCTCATGTCCCCGCAGCCCCACGCGCCGCGATTCGGTGATCACGACGCCGCCAAGGTGCGCTTCCGTCGCGCGGTCACGCTGCTGCTGATGACGCTGGTGCTGCCGGGGTCCGCCCAGCTCGTCGCCGGGAACCGCAAGGTCGGCCGCATCGCCCTGCGCGTGTGGCTCGGTGTCGTCGGCGCCACCGTGCTCGTGGTGCTCGTCGGCCTGATGTGGCACGGGCTGATCTTCTTCCTGGCCAGCAGCACCTTCATGCTGGGCGTGCTGCGGCTCGGCCTCTGCGCGCTCGCTGTCGGCTGGGCCGTGCTGTTCTTCGACGCCTGGCGCCTCGGGCAGCCGCTCGAGCTGCTGCAGAAGCAGCGGCTCGCGGTCGTCGGCCTCAACTCGGTGCTGGCGTTCTCGGTCGCGGGATCGCTGCTGTTCGCCTCGCACATGGTCGCGGTGCAGCGCACGTTCATCGCCACGATGTTCGGCGACGGCCAGGCGACCGAGGCCACGCACGGGCGCTACAACGTGCTGCTGCTCGGCGGCGACTCAGGTGCGGACCGCTGGGGACTGCGCCCCGACAGCCTCTCGGTGGCGAGCATCGACCAGGAGACCGGGCGTGCGATCCTGTTCGGCCTCCCGCGCAACATGACGAACTTCCCGTTCGAGGAGGGCTCGGTGATGGCCGGGCAGTTCCCCGACGGCTACGACTGCGAGGGGTGCGAGCTCAACAGCCTCGCCACCTGGGCGGCCGACCACGAGGACCTCTTCAAGGGCGTCGACAACCCCGGCGTCGAGGCGACCATCGAGGGCGTCGAGGGGATCACCGGGCTGAAGATCAACTACTACGCCATGGTGAACCTGCAGGGCTTCCGCAGCCTGGTGCAGGCCGTCGGCGGCCTCGAGCTCAACGTGCGTGACCGGATCCCGATCGGCGGCGTCGGCGGCCCGGTGACCGGCTACATCGAGCCCGGTGTCCAGCGCCTCAACGGCTTCGAGACCCTGTGGTTCGCGCGGTCGCGCGAGAGCGCCGACGACTACTCCCGGATGGCGCGGCAGAAGTGCGTGATGAACGCGATGCTGCAGCAGCTGTCCCCGCGGACGGTGATCACGAAGTTCGAGAAGATCGCCACCGCGAGCACCGAGCTCATCACCACCGACCTCCCGGCCTCCCAGCTCGGCCGCTTCGCGGAGCTCGCCCTCAAGGCGCGGTCCAAGCCGCTCGCCACCGTCTCGTTCGTCCCGCCGGCGATCAACACCGGGGCGCCGGACATCGACAAGATCCACCGGATGGTGGACAAGGCGATCGAGCGCTCGGAGAGCAAGGACGACGGCAGCGCGCCCGCGCCGGCGAAGAAGCGCAAGGGCTTCAGCAAGGCGACGCACGACTCGACGGTCGGCGGCTCGATCGGCAACCTCTCCGACGGGTACGCCGCCAATGCCGCGGACGACCTCTCCTCGGCCTGCTGAGTGCGGCGGAGGTCACCGTTCCCCGTCCGGCGAGGGTGGGTAGGGTCGCTCGCGTGAACGTCCGGGTGGTCGCCGTCGTGGTGACGTGGAACCGCCGCGACCTCCTCGAGGAGTCCCTCGCCGCGCTGGCCGCCCAGACCCACCGGCTCACCGAGGTGGTGGTCGTCGACAACGCGTCCACCGACGGTACGACGGACCTGCTCGCGGAGCGCTACGGCCACCTCGACGTGCTGCACCTGTCCGAGAACACCGGCGGCGCCGGGGGGTTCGCGGTCGGCGTGGAGCGGGCCCTGACGCACGACGCGGACCTGGTCTGGCTCCTCGACGACGACACGGTGCCGACACCGTCGGCGGCTGAGGGGCTGGTGCGCGCCTGGACGACGTACGGGGTCTCGGACGGAGGGCAGCGGCCGGCCGTGCTCGCGAGCCGGGTGGTCTGGACCGACGGCCGCGACCACCCGATGAACACCCCGCGCCGCAAGCCCGGCGCGACCCGGCACGAGCTCGACGCCGCCGAGGAGGTGGGCTGCCTCCCGATCCGCTCCGCGTCGTTCGTGTCGATCATGTGCGACGCCGACGTCGTGCGCGAGCGCGGCCTGCCCGTCGCCGA
>JBQCEF010000515.1:0-5351 GCA_051960495.1 Nocardioides sp.
GCCCGGGTCGCCGGCCCCGCGCTGCAGCACTCGCATCGACCCCAGCGCCCGGGTCTCCTCGAAGCCGCTCGCCAACGCCCGCAGGTAGACCCGGTACGGCGCCTGCCCACCGTCGGCCGGGTCGGGAAAGACGTCGTGGATCACCAGGGCGGCGCCGTGCGCCACCCACCGGCCGAAGCCGGTGTAGTCGTTGCCCGCGTGCTCGTCGGTGTGCCCGCCGTCGATGAACAGCAGGGAGAGCGGCGTGCGCCAGTACGCCGAGACGGTAGTGGACGCGCCCACGACGGCCACGACCTGCTCGTCGAGGCCGGCGTCGAGGATCGTGCGCCGGAAGGTCGCCAGCGTGTCGAGCCTGCCGTGCACCGGGTCGGCCAGCGTCGCGTCGTGGTACTCCCAGCCGACCTGGTTCTCCTCCGAACCCCGGTGGTGGTCGACGGTGAACACCGTGCCCCGGGTGGCACGCGCCGCCGCGCCGAGGTAGATGGCCGACTTGCCGCAGTAGGTGCCCACCTCGAGAGCGGGCCCGTGGGGCAGCCGCTCGAGGGCGGTCAGGTAGAGCAGCTCACCCTCCTCCTCGGGCATGAACCCCTTGGCGGCCAGCGCGTGGCGGAGCAGCTCCGGAGGCATCGGGTGCGGGTGCATCGAGACATTGTGACGCGTCACCTGCGCAGCAGCGCCAACCGGCTGGCCGCACGCTCGACGTCCGGTAGGCACACGGAGCCGATGAGCAGGAGGTCGGGGGAGTCCTCGCAGACCAGCGTCAGCGCCACGTCGCGGTCGTGCAGGACGTCGACGAGGTTGAGGAAGCGCTGCTGCGCGTCAGGCGGCCGGTCGGCGAGCCGAGGGACACCGACGACCACCCATGCCTGGAAGCGCTCGGCCAGAGCTAGCAGGTCGGTGACCGATGTCGCGCTCTCGCACAGCTGCGCGAAGTCGAACCAGACACGGGGTCCTTCGGCGCGCAAGGCGCGAACGACCCGCGAGCCGACACGGAGCTCGACGTCCGTCGCAGCACCAGGCGTCTGCAGCCCCTGGGTGGCGGGCTGGCGCGGCGGCCCGGCCCAGACCAGCGCGCCCGAACGAAACCCGCCGCTGCCCCGCGCCGAAACCACGGGCGAGGTCCGGTAGTCCGTCGGGCCGCAGACCTCGACGACGCTCGTGCGACGGCGGATCAGCTCGATGCTCGGCTGGAAGAGGTGGTGGTACAGGGGGTTGGGCAGGAGGGCCTCCGGCGCATAGTTCGACGTGGCCACGAGCGCGATGTCCCGCTGGCCGAGCCGGTGGAGCACGCGGCTGATGAGCATGGCGTCGCCGACGTCGTGGAGGTGGAGCTCGTCGAAGCACACGACGGCACAGTCCGCGAGCAGCTCCTCCACTGCGGCGTCGAAGGCATGCGCAGCCGACCGGTGGGCATGCACGGCCCGATGCAGGTCGCGGAGCAGCGTGTGGAGGTGGACCCGTTTCTTGCGCTGGGTAGGGAGCGCGTCGAAGAAGGCGTCGAGCAACCAGGTCTTGCCGCGTCCCACGGGTCCCCAGATGTAGACCCCGCCGCTGGCGACGCGACGACGCGCGGGAAGGGCCAGCGTGCCGGCGAGGTGCGCGAGCCGGTCCGCAGCGGCGATCTGCCACGGGTCGAGGGAGATGTCGGCGTCGTCGGCGGCTTGCAGAAGGGCGCGGGCGACCTCCTGTGCCGGCATCGAGCGCGGTCGCCGGGTCCCCACCGCCGGGACTCTACCTTCGTCGGCGGTGCGGCTCCTTGGACGGTCGCCGACAATGGCTTCATGGTCGAGGTGGAGCCCGAGCGCTTCGAGGCGATGGTGACCGAGGCGCTCGACGGGCTGCCGGCGGAGCTGGGCGAGCTCATGAGCAACGTGGCCGTCACCGTGGAGCACGAGCGGGGACCGTCCGGACTGCTGGGCCTGTACCGGGGCATCCCGTTGACCCGCCGGACGACGTCGTACGCCGGGGTCCTCCCCGACCGGATCACAATCTACCGGCGCGCCATCTGCGCGGTCTGCCACACCGAGGAGGAGGTCGTCGCGCAGGTGCGCAAGACCGTGGTCCACGAGGTCGGACACCACTTCGGCATCGGCGACGCGCGGCTGCGCGAGCTCGGCTGGTGACGAGCCGCGGGGCCTGCGAGACTCCGGAGCGACAGCGTGAACCACGGAGAGGGGCGACGCCCATGACCGAGCGAGTGACCGAGGTCGAGCGTGCGGGACTCGTCTTCGACGTCATCGACGAGGGCCCGGTGGACGGTGAGCCGGTCGTCCTCCTCCACGGCTTCCCCGAGCGCGCGAGCTCGTGGGCGCAGGTCGCCGGCAAGCTGCAGGCGGAAGGCTACCGGACGCTGGCGATGGACCAGCGCGGCTACAGCCCGCGAGCCCGGCCGCCGAGGCGCCGGGACTACAAGATCAACGAGCTCGTCAAGGACGTCCTCGCGCTGGTCGACCGGCTCCCCGGTGGGACGGCACACCTGGTCGGACACGACTGGGGCGCCGCGGTGGCGTGGTCCGTGGCGAGCGCGGCGCCGGCCAAGGTGCGCACGCTGACCGCCGTGTCCGTCGGCCACCCGGCCGCGTTCTTCAGCTCCTTCGTCCGATCGGATCAGGCGCTGAAGTCGTGGTACATGGGGTTCTTCCAGCTGCCGTTCGTGCCCGAGCGGCTGGGCGCCTCCGACCGGTTCGGGACGTGGCTGCGCAAGGGTGGGATGACCCGCGACGACGTGGCGCGGTTCAAGCGCGAGGTCGTCGACGACGGCGCCCTTCCCTATGCCCTCAACTGGTACCGGGCCGTCCCGCTCACCAGCCCGGGATCGACGCGTTCGAAGGTGAGGGTCCCCACCACGCTCGTGTGGAGCGACCGCGACGTCGCCCTCGGCCCGTGGGCCGCCGAGCACACCGAGGAGTGGGTGGATGCGCCGTACCGTCTCGTGGTGCTGCCCGGGGTGTCGCACTGGATCCCCACGCAGGCGCCGGACGAGCTCGATGCGGCGATCCTCGACCGGGTGCGGAGCAGCCCGGGCACCTGAGCGCGGTGAGGAGGGCGGGTATCGTCTCGCCCCGTGACAGCACCGCACCCCAGCTACGACCAGCTCGCAGGCCTGCCTGCGTACGCCGAGCAGCCGGTACCGATCGCGTTCGAAGACGTGAACGGTCACCTCAACGTCCGCCACTACACGGGCATCGCCAGCGAGGGGCTCGACGAGGCACTGGTCGAGCAGGGGATCCCGCAGAACTGGCCGGCCAGCGGGCACGCGTGCTTCTCGGCCGAGCACCACCTGACCTACCTGGCCGAGCTGCGCACCGGCGACCGGATGTCGGCGCGGGTGCGGCTGCTGGGGCGGGCGGAGCGGGCGGCGCACGCCTTGGTCTACCTGCTCGACGAGTCGCACCAGCGGCTGAGCTTCGTGATGGAGGAGATCTTCCTCCACATCGACATGGAGACCCGGCGCACGGCGCCCTGGCCCGCGGACGTCGCCGCTGCCCTGGACGAGCGCATCGCGGCGGACGCGCAGCTGCCGTGGGAGCCGGACGTCTCCGGATCACTGAGCCTGCGCTGACCCGACGACAGCGGCTCCTCCGTCCAGCGGCGCGAGGAAATCGCGCAACGCTGTCGAAAGCCTTCCGGCTCGTGCGTCATCCGTGGTGAGGTCGCAGTTGCGGCCCCACCACACCCAGGAAGAGAGATCTCGATGAGCCGTTACCTGCTGCTGCTGCCCGCCCCCGAGGAGGAGTGGGCACGGCTGCCCGAGTCCGAGCACGAGAAGGGCATGCGGTCGCACGGCGAGTTCCACCGCGACCTCGCGGACGGGGGACACCGGCTGATCGTCTCGAGCCCGCTCGAGCCTTCCGCGCAGGCGACGTCCCTGCGCCCCGACGGGGAAGGGGCGGCTCTCGTCACCGACGGCCCGTTCACCGAGTCCGTCGAGCAGATCGTCGGCTTCTACCTCGTCGAGTCCGAGGACGAGGCCGACCTGCGGGCGGCTTGCGAGCGGTTCGCCGCACGGGGCGAGCTGATCGAGCTCCGACGCCTGGCCGAGTGAAGGAGCAGAACATGACCGAGTACATGGTCATCATCGTGGGCGACGCCGACCGTTGGTGGACTTCGATGAGCCTGAAGGAACGCCAAGACGGCTACGCGGAGTACGCGCGTTTCGGCCAGGAGCTGGCCCGACGCGGACACAGGGTCACCGGCGGCGCAGAGCTGCACCAGAGCTCCGAGGCCAAGTCGATCCGGCCCGGCAGCTCGACCGTCACCGACGGCCCGTTCACGGAGACGGCAGAGCAGGTGGGTGGCTTCTACCTGGTGGAGACCGAGGACCTCGACGACCTCCTCGACTGCTGCACGATCATCACGGCGGTCGGCGACGGCATCGAGGTGCGACGCACCGTCGATCCCGCCGAGCGGCCCTCGTGAGGCGCTACGTCGTCCTGGTCGCCTACCCGCCGGGCGACTGGGAGACGGCGCCGGAGTCGGCCAGGCGCGAGTACTTCGCGGCGCACCAGGCGTTCGAGCAGTACGTCGACGCGCACGGTCGCCGCATCAGCTCCGCCCCACTCGCGGGCGCGGACACGGCGACCACGATCCGGCACGTCGACGGGACCGTCGCAGTCAGCGACGGCCCGTTCGTCGAGTCGGTCGAGCAGATCGGCGGCTACTACGACATCGAGCTCCCCGACCTCGACTCGGCGATCGCGGCCGGCAGCCTGTTGCCGTCGTCCTACGCCGTCGAGATCCGCCCGACGGTGAGCATCGAGGGCTACGAACCCGGGTGAACGTGCCCGCCCACGACACCCTCGAGGCGGTCCTGCGCGAGGACTGGGGCCGGTTGACGTCCCTGCTCCTCGCGCAGTTCCGCCGCCTCGACCTCGTCGAGGACGCCCTCGGTGACGCGGTCGAGGCGGCCGCTCGCCGCTGGCCCCAGGACGGCTCGCCGGACAACCCGCCGGCCTGGCTGCTGACGACGGCGCGCAGACGCATCCTGGACCGGCTCCGGGCGGAGTCGATGGTGAACCGGAAGGTGCCGCTGCTCGTGACCGACGCCGAGCAGCGGCAGGAGCACGGGCCGGCGGCGATGGCCGACCCGGGCGGGCTCGTCGAGGACGAGCGGCTGCGCCTCGTGCTGATGTGCACGCACCCGGCCCTCGCGCCCGAGGCGGCCAGCGCCCTCGCGCTGCGCCTGGTCCTCGGCGTCAGCACCCACGACATCGCGCGACTATTCCTGGTCCCGGAGCCGACCGCGGCGGGGGGGCAGCCCCCCCCCACCCAACAAAAACTGGGGGGCCGGGGCCCCAGCGCCGGGGCCCGCGCGGCCCGGCGGCGCCCCCCGCGCCCCGCCCGACCCCCCC
>JBQCEF010000516.1:0-12103 GCA_051960495.1 Nocardioides sp.
AGCCACGGCTCGGTGAGCAGCACGACGCCGACGGCGGCGGGCAGCGGCCACAGCCGTGCCTTTCCCCGCGCCCGCGCCACCGCGACGCCCAGCGGCCCGAGGAACTCCAGCGCGCTCGCCGTGCCCATCGGCAGCCGGTCGACCGCGGCCATGAACAGCAAGGTGACCCCGGCGGTGACCACGCCGAGCCCGACGCTGGCCGTGAACGACGCGCGGGTGAAGCTCGAGCGGCGCGGGCGGACCAGCACGAGCAGGATCACCCCGGCCCAGGCCAGCCGGAGCCAGGCCGCGCCGAGCGGGCCGACCTCGTCGAAGAGGCCGACGGCGGCGGCGATCCCGAGCTGGACGGTGAGCATCGAGACCACGGCCATCCCGGCGCCGGTGCGGGCACCGTGCGGACCCGACGCGGGCGCGGGGGCGGGCGTCTCGACGGAGAGGGAGGCGGACATGGCTCCAGTAGGCCAGTACCCGACTGTTCGTGTCCACGTGGTGTTCATGGACATACCGTCCACAATCAGTGGACAATCCTGGGGATGGAGACCCGCCGCCTCGCCGTGCTGCTCGAGCTGTCCCGGCTCGGGTCCATGCGCGAGGTCGCCGAGGAGCTCGGCACCACGACGTCGACGGTGTCCCAGCAGGTCGCGACGCTGGCCCGCGAGGTCGGCACGGCGCTGGTCGAGCCCGACGGCCGCCGGGTGCGGCTCACCCCGGCGGGGCGCCGGCTCGCCGACCACGCGGTGACGATCCTCGCCGCGGTCGAGGCCGCCCGGCTCGACCTCGACCCGCACTCCGAGCCGCGGGGGACGGTGCGGGTCGCCGGGTTCGCGACGGCGGTGCGGGCGTCGTTGGTGACGGTCCTGCGCGAGCTGTCGGCCGACCACCCCGACGTACGCCTGCTCGTCCTCGAGCACGAGCCGCCCGAGGCGTTCGCGCTGCTCGCCGCCGACGACGTCGACCTGGCGCTCACCTACGACTACGACCTCGCCCCGGGGGAGTTCGACCCGGCGCTGGAGGCGACCCCGTTGTGGAGCGCGCGGTGGGGCGTGGGCGTGCCGGCCGCCGACGCCGGCCTGCGCGGTCCCGCCCGCGAGCTCTTCGAAGGCCTCGCCGACCGTGACTGGATCGTCAACTCGCGGCACACCGCCGACGCCGACGTGCTGCGCACCGTGGGCTCGATGGCCGGGGTCGAGCCGCGCGTCAGCCACCGCGCGGACAGCCTGGAGCTGGTCCAGGACCTCGTCGCGGGCGGCCTGGGCGTGGCGCTGTTGCCGGTCGACCAGCCGGTCCGGGACGGCGTCGCGGTCCTGCCCCTGGAGGACCCGGCGGTGCGGCTGCGCGCCTACGCCGTCGTACGACGCGGCCGGTCGGCCTGGCCGCCCCTCGCGCTGGTCCTCGAGCGGCTGCGCGCCGGCGCCCGTCGTTGAGGCGCCCTGCCAGACTGGACGGGTGATCACCGTCGAGCTCGCTACCCGACTGAGGGACGCCGGCCTCGCCTGGCGGCCGGCGTCCGGGGACCGGTTCGCGATCCCCGACCGCGACCTCGACGGCGAGGTGTTCGTGGTGAGCGAGATGACCATCGAGACCGTCGAGCTGCCGACCGGCGGTCTGGTGCGGTTCAACGGCACCACCGAGTGGGCGCTGGACTCGATCGCGCAGTCGGAGGTCATCTGGCTGCCCCACGAGGCACAACTGCGCGAGCTGCTCGGCCGCACGTTCCGCGGGCTCGAGGTCGTCGGCGACGGCTTCGCCGTGGTCGCCCGGGTGGACGGGACCGAGGAGCGGTTCGTCGACGGCGACGCCGAGCGCGCCTACGCCCGGGCGGTCTTGGCGCTGCTCAGTAGCCTCACCGCATGAGCCCCCGAGACATCCCCATCGCCCGCCTCGACGGCACCCCCGCGACGTTCGGCGAGATCGCCGGCGCGGGCCCGACCCTCGTCGTCAACGTCGCGTCCAAGTGCGGCTTCACCCCGCAGTACGCCGCGCTCGAGGCCCTGCACGAGAAGTACTCCGAGCAGGGGCTGACCGTGGTCGGCGTCCCGTGCAACCAGTTCGGCGGCCAGGAGCCCGGCACGGCCGACGAGATCGCCGAGTTCTGCTCCACGACGTACGGCGTCACCTTCCCGCTCACCGAGAAGGTGGAGGTCAACGGCGAGGGACGGCACCCGCTGTACGCCGCCCTGGTGGACACCGCCGACGAGAAGGGCCGCAGCGGCGACGTGGACTGGAACTTCGAGAAGTTCCTGCTCGACGCCGACGGCACGGTAGTAGGCCGCTGGAGCACCCGGGTCGAGCCGGACGACGCCCGGATCGTCGACGCGATCGAGGACGTGCTCGCCCGCTGAGTCGCGCGTGTCCTCCTCGACGTGACCAGGGGCACGTCAGGCACTCCGAATTACGGGTGCACCCGGTTCCGTAGGTCCGTACAGTTGTCCGGTGACTTCTGAGCCTGCCGCCACGGTGACCACCCCGCCCGCCCCCGAGAAGCTCGACAAGGGCGTCTTCCTCGTCGCCGGCGTCGTCGTGCTCGGCGCGATCATGTCGATCCTCGACATCACGGTCGTGTCGGTGGCGATCCCGACCTTCCAGCGGGTCTTCGACGCCACGCCCGCTCAGGTCGCCTGGACGATGACCGGATACACGCTCGCGCTCGCGTCGGTGATCCCGCTGACCGGCTGGGCGGCGGACCGGTTCGGCACCAAGCGGCTGTTCATGCTCGCGCTGCTGCTGTTCACGCTCGGCTCGGTGCTGTGCAGCACCGCCTGGGACGTCAGCTCGCTGGTCGGCTTCCGGGTGCTGCAGGGCCTCGGCGGCGGCATGCTGATGCCGCTCGGCATGACGATCATGACCCGCGCCGCCGGACACGACCGGATCGGCCGGGTGATGGCGGTGCTCGGCATCCCGATGCTGCTCGGCCCGATCTTCGGCCCCATCCTCGGCGGCTGGCTGATCGACGCCGCGAGCTGGCACTGGATCTTCCTGATCAACCTGCCGCTCGGCGCGATCGCGCTCGTCTACGCCGCGCTGGTGCTGCCCAAGGACAACCCGACGCCCTCGGAGACGTTCGACTTCGTCGGCATGCTGCTGCTCTCGCCGGGTCTCGCGCTGTTCCTCTACGGCGTCTCGACGATCCCCGAGGCCGGCACCGTCGTCGACCCCGAGGTGCTGATCCCGGCCGCCGTCGGCCTGGTGCTCGTCACGCTGTTCGTGCTCCGCTCCCTGGCCGGTCGTGCCGACCACCCGCTGATCGACCTCGACCTGTTCCGCAACCGCGCCCTGACGATCGCGGTCATCACGATGTCGTTGTTCGCGATCGCCTTCTTCGGCGCGAGCCTGCTGTTCCCGTCGTACTTCCTGCAGGTGCGCGGCGAGGAGACCCTGAAGACCGGCTGGCTGCTCGCACCGCAGGGCTTCGGCGCGATGCTCACGATGCCGATCGCCGGCGTGCTCGCCGACAAGATCGGTCCGGGCAAGATCGTGCTCACGGGGATCACCGTGATCACCGTCGGGATGGCGATGTTCACGCAGGTGGGGCCGGACACGTCGTACGCGTTCCTGCTGACCGCGCTGTTCGTGATGGGGCTCGGCATGGGCGGCACGATGATGCCGATCATGACCTCGGCGCTGCAGACGCTGACCGACCACAACCTCGCGCGCGGCTCGACGTTGATGAACATCGTGCAGCAGGTCGCGGCGTCGATCGGCACCGCGCTGTTCTCGGTGCTGCTGACCAACGGGTTCAAGTCGAGCCCGGAGGTCGGCGCGCTGCAGGGTGCGGTCGCCAGCGGCCAGGACCCGGCGACGCTCGGCCCGGAGGTGATCGGCAAGGCGATCGCCGACATGGCCGACGCGTTCGGCGACTCGTTCCTGGTCGCGACCGTGCTGGTCGCGCTGTGCCTGATCCCGGCGGCGATGCTGCCCCGCAAGCGGCCCCCGTCGGCGACCGAGCCGTCGCACGAGCCGGTCATCCACCTGCCCCACTGAGTCCCGGGGCCGGCCTGCTGAACACCAGGGGATGTCGGAAATCTGTTACTTCCCTCGGAATGCATTCCGAGGGAAGTAACAGATCGCCTGCATACCCTGGTATTCGGTGAGCGGGCGCGCCGGCGTCACCAGATCCGGACGCGGTCCTCCGGGTCCAGCCACAGGCCGTCGCCGGGCTGTACGTCGAACGCCGCGACGAACTCGTCGAGGTTGCGCACGATGTTCGCGCGGAACTCCGCCGGTGAGTGCGGGTCGACGGTCAGCAGCTGGAGCATCTGCTCCTTGCGGCGCTTGGTGCGCCACACGTGCGCGAAGCTCATGAACACCCGCTGCGCGCCGGTGAGGCCGCCCACGACCGGCGCCTCCTGCCCGTCCAGGCTGATCTCGTAGGCCTTCAGCGCGATCGTGATGCCGCCGAGGTCGCCGATGTTCTCGCCGACGGTCAGCGCGCCGTTGACCCGCTCGCCCGGCAGCTCGCGCGGCTCGAAGCCGTCGTACTGCGCGATCAGCTTGTCGGCGCGCTCGCGGAACGCGGCCCGGTCGGCCTCGGTCCACCACTCGTTGAGGTTGCCGACCTCGTCGTACTGCGAGCCCTGGTCGTCGAAGCCGTGCCCGACCTCGTGGCCGATCACGGCGCCGATGCCGCCGTAGTTCTCGGCCGGCTCGGCGTCGACGTCGAAGAACGGCGCCTCGAGGATGCCCGCGGGGAAGCAGATCTCGTTGGTCCCCGGGTTGTAGTAGGCGTTGACCTGCTGCGGGAGCATGAACCACTCGTCGCGGTCGACCGGCGAGCCGATCTTGCGCAGCTCGCGGTCGGTCTCGAAGGCCGCCGCCGCCCGCGCGTTGCCGATCAGGTCGTCGGAGGTGACCTGGAGCGCGGAGTAGTCGCGGAACTTCTCCGGGTAGCCGATCTTGGGCCGGAACGTCTCGAGCTTCTTGAACGCCCGCTGCTTGGTCTCCTCGCCCATCCAGTCGAGCTGCTCGATGTTGCGGCGGTAGGCCTCGATGAGGTTGGCGACGAGCTCGTCCATCATCTCCTTCGCCCGCGGGGGGAAGTGGCGGGCGACGTACTCCTCGCCGACGGCCTCGCCGACCGCGCCCTCGACGAACGCGACGCCGCGCTTCCAGCGTGCGCGCAGCTCCGGCGTGCCCTGCAGGGTCTTGCCGTAGAAGGCGAACGACTCGTCGACGAAGTCCGAGGAGAGGTACGGCGCGGCCGCGCGGATCACGCGGATCGCGGCCCACGCCCGCCAGTCCGCGATGTCGATCTCCTCGACGGAAGTCGACAGGTGCTCGAAGTAGCTCGGCTCGCGGACGATGACCTCGGCCAGCGTGGCCTCGTCGGCGCCGAGCGCGGTGGCCCAGGTGTCCCAGGCGAACGCCGGAGCGGTCCGCTTCAGGTCCTCGAGGCTCATCAGGTTGTAGGTCTTCAGCACGTCACGGGTCGCGGCGCGCTCCCAGTGGCCCTGGGCCAGCCGGGTCTCGACGTCCATCACGCGCTTGGCCGACCCGGCGGGGTCGTCGACGCCGGCGAGCCCGAAGAACCGCTCCAGGTGCGCGAGGTAGGCGGTGCGGATCTCGGCGAACTTCTCGTCGCGGTAGTAGGACTCGTCGGGCAGCCCGAGCCCGCCCTGCAGCACGTTGACGACGTAGCGGTCGGAGTCGCGGTCGTCGGTGTTGACGTAGGCCTGGAAGAACCCGCCACCGCCCTGGCGCTCGAGCCCGCCGATGAACGCGGCGAGGTCGTCGTGGCTGCCGATCGCCGCGACCTTCTCCAGGTCGGCGCGGATCGGCTCGGCGCCGAGCGCCTCGACCCGCTCCTCGGCCATGAAGCTGGCGTAGAGGTCGCCGATCTTCTGCGCGTTGGTGCCGGGCTCGTGCGACTGCTGCGCGAGCTCCTCGATGATCGCCTTCACGCGCTCCTCGGCCTGCTCGGCGAGCCGGGTGAAGGCACCCCACGCGGAGCGGTCCGCGGGGATGTCGGTGGTGTCGAGCCACCGGCCGTTCACGTGGCCGAAGAGGTCGTCCTGCGGACGGATGTCTGGGTTCATGCCCTCGCGGGCGTCGTCAAGCATGGTCACGCGGTCACCATAACCGCGGTTGGCAAGGCGTGTACGTTCGCCTGCATGACGCTCACCGTCCAGGAGAACGAGTCCGCCAACCGTTTCGAGGCCGTCGACGAGTCCGGCGTGGTCGCCGGGTTCGTGGAGTACCGCGAGCGCGACGGGCACCGCATCCTCGTCCACACGGAGGTCGACGACGCCTTCGAGGGGCAGGGCGTGGGCAGCTCGCTGGCCCGCGAGTCGGTCGAGCAGAGCCTGTCCGAGGGGGTCGATCTCGTCGTGACCTGCCCGTTCATCGTGGAGTACCTCGAGCGGCACCCCGAGCTCGCCGAGCAGGTCACGCTGCAGTGAGGCGTGCCCTCCTCACCGGGGTCGGCCGGCGACGCGGCATCGGCGCGGCCCTGGCCCTGGGCCTGGCGGAGGACGGCTGGGACCTCGCGCTGTCCTACTGGCACCCGTACGACGACCGCCTCGACCTGGGCCGGTCCGCCGACGACCTCGACCGGATCGTCGAGGAGGTCCGCGGCCTGGGCCGCGAGGTGGTCGTGCTCCCCGCCGACCTCGAGCAGCCCGACGTCGCCGCCGGCCTGGCCGCCCGGGCCGCCGAGGAGATCGGCCCGCTCTCCGGCCTGGTGATGTCGCACTGCGAGTCGGTGAACTCCACCATCCTCGACACGACCGTCGAGAGCTTCGACCGGCACTACGCGGTGAACGTGCGGGCGACCTGGCTGCTGCTGGCCGGGTTCGCGCGGCAGGTGCCCGAGGGCGGCGGCCGGGTCGTCGCGCTCACCAGCGACGCCACCGCCGGCAACCTGCCCTACGGCGCGACCAAGGGCGCGCTCGACCGGGTGGTGCTCGCCGCCGCGCACGAGCTCGGGCACCTCGGGATCGTCGCCAACGTCATCAACCCCGGACCGGTCGACACCGGGTGGATGGACGACGGCGTCCGCGAGGCCGTCGTACGCATGACCGCCGCCGGCCGGCTCGGGACGCCCGAGGACGCCGCCAACCTGGTCCGGTTCCTGTTCTCCGAGCGCGGCGGCTGGGTCAACGGCCAGCTCCTGATGAGCAACGGCGGCTTCCCGAAGCAGTAGTCAGACGCGCACGACCGACTTGCCGAGGGTACGACGCTGCGCCATCTCCTCGAGCGCGCGAGGCATCTCCTCGAACGGGTACACCGTGCCGATCGGCGGGTCGACGACGCCGCTCTTCATCATCGGCAGCAGCGCGTCCCACTGCTCGCGCATGAAGCCGGGGCGCACCATCGCGTAGGCGCCCCAGCCGACGCCGCGGACGTCGATGTTGTTGAGCAGCAGCCGGTTCACCTTCACCTGGGGGATGGCGCCCGCGGTGAAGCCGATGACCAGCAGCCGGCCGAGCGGCGCGAGCGCGCGCAGCGAGTCGGTCATCAGGTCCCCGCCGACGACGTCGACGACAACGTCGACCCCGTTGCCGTCGGTGAGACCCTTGACCTCCTCGAGGAAGCCGTCGACGAGCACCACCTCGTCGGCCCCGGCTGCCCTGGCGACGGCCGCCTTCTCGTCGCTGGAGACGACCGCGATGACGCGCGCGTCGTACCCCTTGGCGACCTGGATCGACGCGGTGCCGACCCCGCCGGCGGCCCCGTGCACGAGGACGGTCTCGCCGGCCTTCAGCCCGGCCCGGGTGGCGAGCGCGAACTGCGCGGTGAGGTAGTTCATCGGCAGCGCAGCGCCGGCCTCGAACGAGACGTTGTCCGGCAGCGGGAAGACGCTGTCGGGGCCGAGCGCGACCACCTCGGCGCCGCCGCCCCACGGCAGCACGCACGCGACCCGGTCACCGGCGGTGAAGCCGGACCCCTCGGGAGCCGACCTGACCACTCCGGCGAAGTCGACCCCGAGCTGGAAGGGCGGCTCGGGCTTCATCTGGTACTCACCGCGCGACAGCAGCAGGTCGGGGAAGCTCACCCCCACCGCCTTCACCTCGACGACGACGTCGCCGGGGCCGGGAGTGGGCTCGGGGACGTCGGCGACCTGGACGCCCTGCGGACCGGTGAGCGAGGTGACCTGGAGTGCGCGCATTGCCCGACCCTAGCGAGGCTGCCGGCACGGCGGCAGACGTGTCACCATCGGGCATGGACTGGAAGCTCGAGCTCGTCATCCTGCCGGTGTCCGACGTCGACCGGGCCAAGGAGTTCTACGTCGACCGGCTGGGGTTCCACCTCGACGTCGACCACAACGCAGGCGAGGCGTTCCGGGTCGTCCAGATGACGCCGCCGGGGTCCGCCTGCTCCATCACCGTCGGGGTCAATATCGGGGCGGGCGAGCCGGGGACCACCAAGGGGCTGCACCTGGTCGTCGACGACATCGAGGCTGCGCACGAGCACCTCGAGAACGCCGGTGTGAGCACCAGTGGGATCCAGCACTTCGTCGAGGGCGTGATGACGCCCGGGCCCGACCCTGACCGGCGCGACTACAACTCGTTCATCTTCTTCGAGGACCCCGACGGCAACGGTTGGGCGGTCCAGGAGGTCAACCGGGCTTGACGATGCTGGCCAGCTCGAAGTGCATCGGGTCGGTGTAGTTCCAGTCCCCACCCCAGGCGAAGCCCCACTTCTTGAAGATCTGCACGACCTGGCGGTCCATCTGTCCGACCGTGCCCCGCTGGTTGCCGGGGACGTTGAGGTCGACCGCGATGCCCCACGAGTGCAGGGAGAGTCCCTTCGCCGGGTCGTAGCCGATGTAGCGGGGGTAGTAGCAGCCGGCGTACTCGTCGGGGTGGATCTTGTCGGCCAGCCCGCGGGCGATGACCTCCTCCAGCACCGAGCGCAGCTGCGGGACCATCACCTTGTGGCAGGTGACCGAGCCGAGCAGCGGCACCTTCTCGGTCCGGATGTTGGCAGCGACCCAGCCCGCGTCGGGCACGACCCGGCCGTCGGGGCGGGCGGTGTAGCTGAAGGAGCCCACCGCCTCGGCCGCCGTGGTGCCGGTCAGCACGGCGGTCTGCGGGACGTCGACGTCGAACTCGAGGGCGAGCACCTGCAGGGTCGCGTGCTTGCCGATGATCCGCTTCATCTTCCCGGCGAGCACCGACGGCGTGAGCCTGCCGGTCGACACGAGCAGCGCGTTGGCCACCGGCATCCCCATCTGGTCGCCGCGCGGCCGGGCCACGACCGCGGAGATCGACTTCACCATCGGCGCGTAGGCCCCGATGTGCACCTCGGGCGCGTCCTTCTGGGTGCCGAGGGTGAGGTAGCCCTTCGGCTCCTCGAGCTTCTTGCCGACCGAGGGGTCGACGGCCACCTCGCCGCCGGCGACCCGTGACCAGACGTCGTCGGCCTGCGCGACCTCGATGCGGGTGAACCGCCGGTACTCACCGGGGTCGACCGCCGCGATGGTCAGGGTGCGGCCGTTGGACGACAGCGAGGCCAGCGAGAACGGCATCGCCTCCTGGACCCCGTGCAGCTTGCTGATCCGCCGGCGCACCGACGCGGGGATGGTCTCGGTGCTGGTGATGAGCACGTCCGCGGTCAGCAGCGTGTCGTCGAAGGGCCCCGGGTCCGGCACCGAGAAGTCCTGATCTGCCGCCGGGGTCGTGCCCGGGCCCACCGTGCTCGGGTCGGAGGACGGGGATCCGCCGTCTGCCGAGTCAGCCGCTGACACGCCGGACGAGACGGACCCACCCGCGTCCGCCGCGGGCTCGTCGCTGCGGGCCCCGCTGCAGGCCGCGAGCAGCACGAGGGAGGCGATGGCCACCGCGGCCGTCCCCGCGCGCGTGTGCGCCCGACCGACTCGCATCTCGTGCATCCCTCCCCAGGGCGTCTCCCGGAGACCCGGTGACGTACCCAGTGTCTGCCCAGGCCGCCTCGCGGCAAACCCGAACCACCCATCCGTGGCCGAACCGGGACCGAACCTCCTCCATGAGCCATCACCGCACGCACCGGGCCCGACGTCCCGCAACGCTTGCCGCGGGCGCCGGCGCCGGCCTCCTCGCCGGTGCCGCAGCCGTGGCCGCCTCGGAGGCGGTCGCTGCGCTGCTCGACGGCGTCACCTCGCCGCTGCTCTCGGTCGCCAACGGGGGGGTGGACGCGGCGCCGCGTCCGCTGAAGGAGCTCGCGATCGAGACGTTCGGGACCGCCGACAAGCCGGTCCTGATCGGCAGCGTCATCGCCACGGTGGCGCTGCTCGTGGCGGCAGCCGGGGCGGTGGGTGTCCGGCGACCCCGGTGGGCGCTCGGCCTCTTCCTCGTGCTGAGCCTGGTCGCGACGGTCGCGGCGCTGACCGACCGGTCCGCCACCGCGGGGGCGGGTCCCCGGCTGGTCCCCGCCCTCGCGCTGGTGCTGGTCGGTTGCGTGGCGCTCGTCGCGCTGCTTCGCCCGCTGTGGCCGACGAGGCGAACGGGCCCGCTGCCGACCCGAGTCGCCGGTGACGAGCTGCCCGCGGGCTTCGACCGGCGTGCCTTCGTCAAGGCGGCCGTGGCGGTGGGGGCGGTAGCGGCTGCCGGTGGTGTCGTGAGCCGGCTGTACGGCGGCGCGGCGGCCGCCGCCTCTCGGGCCGGCCTGCGCATCCCCGCCCCCGCCGTCCCGGCGCCCCCCGTGCCGAGCGGCGCCTCGCTCGACGTCGCGGGCATCACGCCGTACCTCACGAGCAACAAGGACTTCTACCGCGTCGACACCGCGCTGCGGGTGCCCGACGTCCCCCTCGACGGCTGGCGGCTGCGGATCCACGGGATGGTCGACCAGGAGCTCGAGCTGTCCTTCGAAGACCTGCTCGCGCGCCGGCTGGTCGAGCAGCGGATCACCCTGACCTGTGTGTCGAACCCCGTCGGTGGGGAGTACCTCGGCAACGCCACCTGGATCGGCGTCCCGCTGCGCGACCTGCTCCGCGAGGCCGGGGTGCAGCAGGGAGCCGACGCGGTGAAGTCCACCAGCGCCGACGACTTCACGGCCGGGACCCCGCTGCCGGCGCTGCTCGACGCGGACCGCGGCGCGATGGTCGCGGTCGCGATGAACGGTGAGCCGCTCCCGTTGGCCCACGGGTTCCCGGCCCGCATGGTGACGCCCGGGCTCTACGGCTACGTCTCCGCGACGAAGTGGCTGGTCGACCTCGAGGTCACCCGGTTCGCCGACTTCAAGGCCTACTGGACCACGCGCGGCTACGCCGCCGAGGCGCCGATCAAGACCAGCTCGCGCATCGACGTGCCGCGGTCGTTCGCCAAGGTGAAGGCGGGACGCACACCGGTCGCGGGGGTCGCCTGGTCGCAGGATCGCGGCATCAAGCGGGTCGAGGTCCGCGTCGACGGTGGCGACTGGGCGGAGGCCGAGCTCGCCGCCCAGGACAACGTCGACACCTGGCGGCAGTGGGTCTGGCAGTGGGACGCCGAGCCCGGCAACCACACGATCGAGGTCCGGGCCACCGATGCCACGGGCTACACGCAGACCGCCGAGCGCGCGTCGATCGCGCCAGACGGCGCCACCGGGTGGCACAGCGTGAATGTTTCCGTCAGCTGACCAATCCACCTCAGCACCAAGCACGAACCACCAGCACAGCAAGGGAAAACCCCGCACCCACCTCGAAGGGAACTCAGAAGATGCGCCCCATGAAGAAGGCCGCCGCGGCTCTTGCCGTCGTCTCCGTCCTCGCGCTGTCCGCCGCCTGCGGATCCGACGACACCGACTCCGCCGCCGCGAACGAGGACACCACCGCCAGCCAGACGCCCATGGACGACATGAGCGACTCCGCGTCCGAGGACAGCTCGGCGGACGCCATGGCCGACCCGGCCGCCAACCTGGTCGGCCCGGGCTGTGCCGACTACGCGAAGGCCGTCCCGGACGGCGCCGGTTCCGTCGAGGGGATGGCCCAGGACCCGGTCGCCGTCGCCGCGAGCAACAACCCCCTGCTGACCACGCTGGTCGCCGCTGTCTCCGGCCAGCTGAACCCGAAGGTCAACCTCGTCGACACGCTCAACGGTGACGAGTTCACCGTCTTCGCGCCGGTGGACGACGCGTTCGCGAAGCTCCCGAAGGAGACCGTGACCGCGCTGTCGAAGCCGAAGAACGCCGACATGCTGACCTCGATCCT
>JBQCEF010000517.1:0-4275 GCA_051960495.1 Nocardioides sp.
TGAGCCCGACCCGGGCCAAGCTCACCGTCGAGGTGCCCTTCGAGGAGCTCAAGCCGAGCCTCGACGCGGCGTACAAGAAGATCGCCCAGCAGATCAACGTGCCCGGCTTCCGCCGCGGCAAGGTGCCCCCGATGGTGATCGACCGCCAGGTTGGGCGCGGCGCCGTGCTCGACGAGGCGATCAACGCCGCCCTGCCGGGGCTGTACGTCGAGGCGCTGCAGGCCAACGAGCTCGAGCCACTCGCGCAGCCGGAGATCGACATCACCAAGCTCGAGGACAACGACACCCTCGAGTTCACCGCCGAGGTGGACATCCGTCCCGAGGTCGACCTGCCCGACTACGAGGGGCTCGAGGTCACCGTCGACGACATCGAGGTCACCGACGAGGACGTGGAGGCCCAGGTCCAGAACCTGCGCGAGCGCTTCGCCAGCCTCAACGACGTGGACCGCGCCGCCGCCGAGGGCGACTTCGTGACCATCGACCTCAAGGCCAGCAAGGACGGCGAGGTCGTCGAGGGCGCCGAGGTCAGCGGGATGAGCTACCAGGTCGGCCGGGGCGGCATGCTCGACGGTCTCGACGAGGCCCTCACCGGCATGTCCGCCGGTGACTCGAAGACTTTCACCTCCCAGCTCGTCGGCGGCGACCTCGCCGGCGAGGACGTCGACGTCGACGTCACCGTCACCGCGGTCAAGGAGCAGGAGCTGCCCCAGCTCGACGACGACTTCGCCCAGACCGCGTCGGAGTTCGACACCGTCGAGGAGCTCACCGCCGACGTCCGGACCCGGCTCGAGCGCGGCAAGCGCCTCGAGCAGGCCTCGGCCGCGCGGGACGCCGTGCTCGAGGCGATCCTCGAGAAGGTCGACGTGCCGCTGCCCGAGAACGTCGTCGACGCCGAGATCTCCGCGCGTCGCGAAAGCATCCAGCAGCAGCTCGCCTACGCCGGCATGACCATGGAGGCCTACCTCGACTCCGAGGAGCAGACCGTCGACGAGTTCGACGCCGACCTCGAGAAGCGGGTCCGCGACGCCGTGGCCGCGCAGTTCGTGCTGGACCAGGTCGCCAAGAAGGAGAACATCTCCGTCAACGAGGGCGAGCTCCAGGAGCACCTGTTCCGTCGTGCGCAGCAGTCCGGCCAGAACCCGCAGGAGTTCATCTCCCACATGGTCGAGCACAACCACATCCCGGAGATGGTGTCCGAGGTGGTGCGCGGCAAGGCGCTGGCGATGATCGTCGAGGCGGCCAAGGTGACCGACGAGTCGGGCAACCACG
Organism: Nocardioides sp.; assembly: GCA_051960495.1. Lineage (GTDB taxonomy): Bacteria > Actinomycetota > Actinomycetes > Propionibacteriales > Nocardioidaceae > Nocardioides_B. The sequence continues at coordinate 1,270 of JBQCEF010000517.1, forward strand.
TCGAGCTCAAGAACCTGCGCCCTGACGGGACGATCGGTGAGCCGGAGCCGGAGAGCGCCGAGCCGGAGTTCGCCGACTTCAAGACGGCGGATGACGCCCCGGAGGCCGCTTCGGACGAGACGACGACCGACGAGGCCGCCGCCGAGGAGTCGGCCGACACCGAGGCCACCGAGCAGGCCTGAGCCCGTTCCACGCGACGCCCCCGAGCCCACCGGCCCGGGGGCGTCGTGCTTTGTCCGGGCATGTCGGGCATTGACATACCTGGAGTACGCCGCCGATCATCGACCGATGCCCACCTCCGCCGTCCGCAGCGGCACCAGCACCCGTCCGGCGCCCGGCGAGCCCGGCGTCCTCGGGGCTCTCGCTCTCGCCACCGAGGTGGTCGCCGACGAGCTGGTGCTCGGCACCATCCGCGACGTGCACGACGCCGTGGGGCGCCGGGTCTACGCGGCCGTGAACGCTGCGACCTGTGGCGCCGCCCGCACCCCGCAGGCGGTCCACGACGGTGTCTCGCAGGCCGTCTACACCGGCGTGGGCGCGTGCTTCCGCGGCGCCTCGCGCGCCCTGCACGCCGCCGACCGGCGCACCGGACCGCGGCTTGCCGACTCGCCGCACGGCCGGTTCGTCGTCTCGGCCGTCAACGGGCTGATCGGCGACAAGCTGGCCGAGCGCCACCCGCAGCTCGCCATCGAGCTCGCGGTGCGGCGGCACGGACGCGACGTCCGGCCCGAGCCGGAGGCGCTCGCCGAGGCGTTCCCCGGCGCCACCGGCGACCTCGTGGTGTTCCTGCACGGGCTCTCGGAGTCGGAGACCGCCTGGGACCTGCGCGCGGGGCAAACGGGTGGGAGCTACGGCGCCAGGCTCGCCGCGGAGACGTCGTGGACGCCGGTCTTCCTGCGTGCCAACACCGGACTGCCGATCGCCGAGAACGGGGTGGCCCTCGCGGGGCTGCTCGCGGCGCTCGTCGAGTCCTGGCCGACATCGGTCCGCCGGATCGCGCTCGTGGGCCACTCGATGGGCGGGCTGATCATGCGGGCGGCCTGCGCCGTGGACGTGCGGACCGGCACGCCCTGGCACCGGCTCGTCACCGACGTGGTGACCCTCGGCACGCCCCACCTCGGCGCGCCGCTCGAGCGCGGCGTCCACCTCGGGGCCGCCGTGCTCGGCCGGCTGCCGGAGGCGGCGCCCTTCGGCCGGATCCTGGAGTACCGGTCGGTGGGGATCCTCGACCTGCGCGCGGGCCTCGCGCGCGACGTACAGAACCTGCCGCACGCGCGGTACCGGCTCGTCGCCGCGACGCTGGCCGAGTCCCGCCGGCACCCGGTCAGCGCGGTGCTCGGCGACGTGCTCGTGCGCTACCACTCGGCCGTCGGACGCCCGCGGCGCGGCAGCGCGATGTTCCCCGACGCGGACGTGCTGCACGTGCGCGGTGACCACTTCGCCCTGCTCAACCACCCCGAGGTGTACGACGCGCTGCGCCGCTGGCTCGAGCAGTAGCCGAGCGGCCGCTCGCTCGTTGTTCCTCCTGCACGACCCCTGACCGCCCCGTCCCCCAGGAGCCCCCTGTGCCCACGCCCGCCCCGATCTCCGCCACTGTCGACGTCGCCGCCGCGCCCGAAGCCGTGTGGGCGGTCGTCTCCGACGTCACGCGGATGCCCGAGTGGAGTCCCGAGCTGCGCCGGCTCTACGTGCTCGGCGGCGCGAAGCAGCCCCGGGTCGGAATGACGCTGCTGGGGATCAACCGGCGCGGCTTCGTCGCGTGGCCCACGACCTCGAAGGTCACCCGGCTCGAGCCGGGCCGGGCGGTGGCCTGGAAGACGCGCGAGAGCGGCGCCACCTGGACCTACGAGCTGGAGCCCACCGAGAACGGCACCCGGCTCACCGGCCGGCGTGACCTGCCGAAGTTCACGCTCGGCACCACCGTCCTCGGGCCGATCATCGGCGGCGCCGAGGGCCACGACCGTGAGCTCGCCGACGGGATCCGGTCGACGCTCGAGCAGATCAAGGCCACCGTGGAAGCGAGCTCGCCGGCGCGACGCTGAGCCTCAGTTGCCCAGCTCGACCGGGGCGGCGGGGTGGCCGTGCCGGAGCAGCCGGGCGGTGAGGTCGAGCCACTCGGCGCGCAGCGTCACCGGCGCCCCGGAGTGCTCGTCGGGGAGGGCGCCCAGCTCGGCCCGGGTCATCCAGCGGATCTCGGCCACGCCCTCCGCGGCGAGCTCCTCGTCGGTGAGGCGGCCCCGCGGCTCGAACGCCTCGACCCGGGCCAGGTAGATCCACTCCTCCTGCCCGTCGTACCCGCCCCCGAGGTCGAAGACGTGGGTGCGGTGCGCGACGCAGGGCCCGTGCCGGTCGGGTGGCAGGTCGAGGCCGACCTCCTCCAGCAGCTCGCGTCGTACGGCGTCAGCGTGTGTCTCGCCCGGCTCGATCCCGCCGCCCGGCAACCCCCACACGCCCCCTCCGGCCGGGAACGCCCAGCGCATCATCAGCACCCGGTCGGCCGGGTCGGCCAGCAGGACGCGGACGGCGGGGCGCAGGCGCAGGCCGCTGGTCAGCGGGTCGGGGGAGGTCGGCACCCGGGCACCCTACGGCGCGCCGGAGTCCGCTGTTGGCGAACAGAGGGGGATTGCCCGTGGAAGTGGCAGACCTTCCGGCTAGGGTCGGGGACGTGACTGAGATCCAGATGAACGGTGGCGGACCGAGCTACGGCCTCGACGACCACATCTACCAGCGGCTCCTCAAGGAGCGCATCGTCTTCCTCGGCTCGGAGGTGCGCGACCAGAACGCCAACGCGATCTGCGCGCAGATGCTGCTCCTCAACGCCGAGGACCCCGAAGCGGACATCTTCCTCTACATCAACTCCCCGGGTGGCTCGGTGGACGCCGGCATGGCGATCTACGACACCATGAACTACATCTCCAACGACGTGGCCACCGTCGGGATGGGGCTCGCGGCCTCGATGGGGCAGTTCCTGCTCTGCGCCGGCGCGAAGGGCAAGCGCTACGCCCT